>DATNQT010000060.1:0-1785 GCA_036703885.1 Candidatus Sericytochromatia bacterium | reverse complement strand
ATGCCAAGTACTCCGCAACTACCTTCACAACCTCTTCACAACTCCTCCATAAGGTAATAAAAACAACTTATTGTTCAGAGTATGCTCTTCCATCTTTTCTGTGAGTTCGCTGATGGTTATGGCTTGCGATGTACTGACTGGGCAATCTCAAGGTATTCTTGTACTTGCGTTGGCAAGCTTTTCTGCATCAGTTTGGTCCGAAAAAAGCCTATAGCAGCGACGAGACAGTTCAGGTAGTCCAACAGATTCGAGTGGGACTGCAACAGCAGATGCTTTTATGAACTCTGACTCCTCAACTCCTTCTTGAAAGGGATGCGACAATCTTTGTTAGTATCAATTCACGGCTGTGAGTGCTGGTTCTAGGGTGGGTAACCACTCTTCTCGTAATTTAGCGATCGCTTCTTCTTTCAACTTCGCTTCAATTTCAATCCAAGGCGCATTGCCATAGGAACTGGGCATAACGGTAATCAAGTCGCTATGCTCTCGATTATTAAATGCCTCCCGCCCATTGGAAATATGAACTAGCTGCCATTCTTGCACAGACCAAGTGGTAGCTGCTGCTGCCAGCATTTCGCCAACGTTTGGGTCGTCGTAACTGTCCAAATTTTCATGAACAATGTGATGATGGGCGTCAAATACCATCGGGACTCCAGCTTGACGGCAAACCGCTAAAATTTCCTCAGCACTGTAAGCATATTCGTCATTTTCCAATGCTAGTCGGGAGCGAATCGCTTCAGGTAAGTTGCGAATGACTTCAACTAATCGCTCTGAGCGATCGCTTTTTCCTCCATGTATTTCTAGTATTGCCCAAGGCGATCGAGGCTGTCTTAGCTTATCCATAATCATCGCGTGATAGGCAAGAATTTTAATGCTATTGGCGACGACTTCAGGGCTATCGGAACTGAGGACGACGAATTGATCAGGATGCATTACTAAGCGGATACCTGCTGCGATCGCACGCTGACCTGTTTGAAGAATTTCTTCATCCAACTCATTCAAAACCCTTTCCCCCAACTCCGTATCCGCAAAGGGAAAAAGATTAGACGTAATTCGGTAAAGTTTGATTTCCTTAGCAAGGCAAAAATCAATTGCCTGGTTCAATCGTTGGAGATTTTCCTTGTATAAATTCCGGAGCATTTCCTCCTGTTCAGCCTCCGAAAACTGCAACAAACGTTTGCGCGTGACAGTACGATAGCGCACATCTTTAGACGCTGTGATACATACCAATCCTAGTTGTGGAGTCACGCTCATTAAACCTATTGTATTTATTACTACTACGCTTTATTTTTTAATAAACATTTATAGCAAAAACACCTATCGTTAGACTGAATTTTCAACACATACTAACTTTTTCTGGCAGAGCAATACGAATCCCCAAAGCCATTAAAACAGTACCTGCAAACCATCGTTTTAGATGAGAGAATAAAGGCAACATTACCTCTAGATACATCTATAAACTGAAGTAAAAAAGCTACAAAAAATAGGGCTACTTTAGGATTGAGAATATTTGTAATAATAAATTGGTAAAAAATCCGTTTCCAACTTATTTGCTTTAGCGTTGCTGACAATTCCACGCTCTCCTTACTCAAAATCATACGTATAGCGTTTATAGCCCGTCAAGTCACAACCTCGGCTGTGCTTGAGGTAATCTAATAATGCTTCAAATTCTGGGTTAGCTTCATTTGTGCCCTCAGCCCCATCGCACAAGGAGCCGTTCTTGGAGCGTATTTGAACAGACATTGCTTATCCTGTGAAATAAACGGAGCTGCCCTCGGCTAGTCTCTA
>DATNQT010000059.1:0-2310 GCA_036703885.1 Candidatus Sericytochromatia bacterium | reverse complement strand
CTTTCCTATCCCTAACTGCTAGGATAAGCAAGGTTACACCAATGGGGCGTAGCCAAGTGGTAAGGCAGCGGGTTTTGGTCCCGCCATCCCTAGGTTCGAATCCTAGCGCCCCAGTAAAAACAAAATAATCACAAGTCAAGTATTTCCGGGGCGGGATTACAAATCTTTTAGGTAACCCGCCCTTAGGCGTGCAATAACGATACCGATTGGCTTAAATACTAAAAATCAAAGCTTAAGTCATCTAAGGTCAGTTGACCATCAAAGGCATAGAAGGTAATCCGAGAGATATTGGGTTCCTCAATTATCATCTGGGCATTGGGAGGAAGCTTATCGTCGAAACCTGCAAGATTTGGTACTGAGAGTGACTGACGAACCAAAAGTTTGTCTTGGGGATCATAGGCAGATAGAATCATTCGCTGGGAACTGGTTACGTAGCAGCAGAACTTACAGATGGGTTTAGAGAAGGTTGCTTCCAACCAGCCGCTTTTAGGGGCACCCATTAACACGGTATTACCAGAACGAGGAGGGTAGGCGGGATTTGAAGGCTGTAGAGCGATCGCATTTTTCAAGGTAATCCCATAGTGCTGAAACTGCTCGTCTACGACTTCAAAGCATCTCAAGTCTTCCAGGTCAAGGCAAACACTCAAAGGTTTGGTCACGAGTAAATTAGAGGTACAATCAGCGGCACTCCAACAAGAAGAAGCGATCGCGACTTGCGGCTCCATGAAGTTGATTGGAGCTTCAAAGGTTTTAGGCTCTCTGACTTCATTCGACGGTCGAACACACTGTATTGCCATAACACTAATATGAACCCACTTTCTCAAAAACCAGATGACTGACAACCTGTTGACTTAGAAAGAGCCAAAATTTTTGCTTCCTACCCAAGTAAGACGCCCCCAATCTAAGAAATACCTTTGTAATACTTCAGCTTCCTAAAATTACGGCTTTACAAGTGCTTTCACTAGTTCTAACCAATCTTCCCTTACTTTTTCAGGAGTAAAAATGAGCTAGGTTTGCCAAGCCGATACTCAAGACTACAAAAGTTTTTTCCTGAATTTCTGATTTGAGTTTGGATTTTTTGAGTCAAAGATTCCACTTTTCTAAAATACTTTGATGAAATAATAATGACTCAAGTTCCCCTCTTCCCCAATTACCCAAGTATAAACGGCTTAATTCAGGTTAAAACTCCACTTTTTGCTCTTGAGCCTTCGATTTGAATCCTTTGCAAGCTCAGAGCGAAAAAAAGAGCTTTTCCCCACCAACTTCCTGTATCGAGGGCAGTTAATCATATCCTCGCCTGCGTTCCGCTCCAGGGCACTTTTAAAAGAATCAACCAACAGTGAGAAGTGCTAGATGCCAAAATCAGGAATGATGGCAATAGTGATGAGGCGTGGACATGATTGAGCCAAATGGTTTTAAACAACACTCCCTAGTGACATCCCTAGGAAGAATGGCGTATTACACCGCCGAAGGGATGCCCTGGCAAGGCACAGAGGATACCGAGCCAAAAGAGCTACCAACCTTAGTGTTCTTGCATGGTTTCGGTGGAGGCTCGTCTGCTTACGAATGGTCGAAGGTCTACCCAGCCTTTGCAACGGAGTATAGAATTCTTGCACCCGATTTAATCGGTTGGGGTCGCTCAGAGCATCCAGAACGGAACTACACGATTGATGACTACATCACCACAATTATTGAATTCCTCGAACAGACCGTAACAGAGCCAACGGCGGTGGTTGCTTCGTCTTTGACGGCAGCGATCGCGATCCGAGCGGCGATCGCTCGTCCAGATTTGTTCAAATCTCTGATTCTCACCACCCCAGCAGGACTGTCGGATTTTGGAGAAGACTACACCCGCAGCTTTTTTGCTCAGTTGATTAAGACCCCAGTTATTGATCGCATCCTCTACAGCACAGGCATCGCCACCAGCGCTGGTATTCGCAATTTCTTAGAAAATCGGCAATTTGCCCAAAGCAGCCGAGTCTACGAGGAAATTGTAGATGCTTATTTAGCATCAGCCCAACAGCCCAATGCCGAATATGCAGCACTTTCTTTTGTGCGGGGAGATTTATGCTTTGACTTATCGCTATACATCTCTCAGCTGACGACCCCCACAGCGATTATCTGGGGGCAAAAGTCACAGTTCACTGGACCAGAAGTTGGCAAGCGTCTTGCTGACCTAAATCCCCAAGCGATTCGAGTCTTTCAATCCATAGATGATGTTGGGCTGACACCTCAACTGGAACTGCCGGCGGTGACAATTGGTTTAATTCGGCGATATCTGAAGTTGCTTGACGAGGCTAGAGGCTAAAG
>DATNQT010000058.1:0-3969 GCA_036703885.1 Candidatus Sericytochromatia bacterium | reverse complement strand
ACAGGTGTTACCATCAGTGCGATCGGACTCGGTGGAATGCCGATGTCCTTGAGTAGTAGACCACCAGAGTCACAAGCGATTAACGTTATCCATAGGGCGATCGACCGAGGAGTAACCCTCATTGATACTGCTGACTCTTACTGCCAGGATGAGTCTGACAAACACCACAACGAGCAACTGATTTACAAAGCACTCCAACAGTACGAGGGAGACATCAACCACATCACTGTTGCTACAAAAGGTGGCTTGATGCGACCCAATGGTAACTGGACGCGCAATGGCAACCCCGATCGCCTCCGGCAGACAATCCGCGATAGCTTTGAAGCACTAGGGGGGTCAAAACCCATTGATGTTTGGCAGTACCACGCGCCTGACCCAGATTACACCATTAAAGATGCTCTAACACCAGCCAAAGAAGCTGTAAGTGAAGGACTGATTCGCTTTGTTGGCGTCTCCAACTTTTCTGTCGAGCAAATTCAACAAGCGCGTGATGTTGTGGAAATTGTCTCTGTGCAAAATCAATACAACCCTTGGTACAGGCAACCAGAGTCCGATGGCGTTCTCGAATATTGCGAAACCGAAGGCTTGACATTTTTTCCCTGGAGTCCATTGGGCGGTAGCCGCCGGGTTAGTAGCCTCAAAGATATTCGTGTCATTGCCCAACTGGCTGAGGAAAAAACTGTTTCTGTCTATCAAATTGTCTTGGCGTGGCTACGGGCAAAGTCACCCTGCATCGTTCCCATTCCCGGCGCAAGCAAGATATCGAGCATCGAAGACTCCATTGCTGCTGTTGAGGTCAAACTATCTGAGGTAGAGGTAAGCAGAATTGACAAAGGAACCTCGTCCTGATTAGCGCTATTTCAAGGAGGGAGCATGGGGGGATCTCCAGGGCAAGAAAACAGACCCTAGCCCCCTTCTAAGGGAAGATTATTTTTTAAAGTGATGCATGATAGGAATATTGATTCGGCATTGCTAGGCTAGTGGTTGAGCCTCATACGTGCAAGGGACAAGCGCTGAGCACAACCTTGCGATCGAATTGCGCGGAGTGGCTCACTAAGCAAGAGAGCAACGCTGGAAGAGAGTTTCTATGTTGGCACTATTAGCTGACTCATTTTTAAGCCCCTTTATGCCTCATGGGTATTGTTACCTCTGGAAGCCAGAACTTGTAGGGCTTCATGTGGTATCAGATTCTCTGATTGCACTGGCTTATTATTCCATTCCCCTGACGCTTGTCTATTTCGTTCGCAAGCGACGCGACCTTCCCTTTGATTGGATCTTCCTCTTGTTTGGTGCCTTCATCATCGCCTGCGGTACGACCCACATTTTAGAAGTGTGGACGCTGTGGCATCCAGATTATTGGTTGAGTGGATTCATCAAAGCAATTACGGCTGCCGTCTCCCTATGTACGGCGGTGCTGCTAGTGCCGTTGATGCCAAAAGCACTGGCACTACCCAGCCCCGCTCAACTGGAATCTGCCAATCGCCAGCTAGAAAATGAAATTAAAGAACGCATTGCGACCGAAACTAAGTTGCAGGATGCTCTAAGGCAATTGAGATTCCATGTCGAAAACACTCCTTTAGCCGTTATTGAATTTGATAACCAGTTTCGAGTCCAGCGGTGGTCAAAACAGGCAGAAAATATTTTCGGCTGGCAGGCAGAAGAAGTACTTGATCGCCATCTAGATGATTCGCAATTCGTCTTTGTGGAAGACGTTCCTAGCGTTCAACAAGACATGGCAGCTTTACTCAACGGTAGTAAACCCCGCTTGGTCGGCAAAAATCGCAACTACACTAAACATGGCTCAGTTATCTATTGCGAGTGGTACAACTCCGCGCTTTGGAATCACTCAGGTGAACTTGTCTCAATTCTGTCCCTCGCTTTAGATGTCACGGAACGTACCCATGCAGAACTTTCCCTCAAAGAAAGTGAGTCCCGCTATCGCACTTTAATAGAAACGTCACCCGATGCAATTTCTGTCTGTGACTTGGACGGTAAATTGCTGTTATGCAACCGTCAAGCTGCGCTATTACATGGATACGATAGCGAGACAGAAATTTTAGGACACTCAGCTTGCGAATTGCTCGTGCCGGAAGAGCGCTCCTTGGGTGCCGTCAATCTTCAGAAAATTTTGACACAAGGAAGTATTAGAAATGCTGAGTACACCCTGAGCGGGAAAGATGGTAGTCAGTTTCCTGCCGAAGTCAGTGCTTCCTTAATTCGGGACGCAAACGGCAATCCTCAAGCGATCGTGGGTTTTGTGCGAGACATTACGGAACGGAAGCTAGCAGAAGACGCTTTGAAAAAAGCTAAAGAAGAGTTAGTCGTGCGCGTCGAACAACGAACGGCACAGTGGAAACAGGCTAATGACTATCTGCGGGTAGAAATTCAGGAGCGTCGGTTAGCAGAAGAAGCGCTTCGTAAAAGTGAGGAACGACTTAATCTAGCGCTTTGTGCAGCTCAGATGGTTGCTTGGGACTGGGATCTATTAAACAATCGCCTGAATTGGTCAGATGGAATAGAAGCCCTATTAGGCATCGCACCTGGAGCTTTTGCAGGTACCTACAAAGCATTTCTCAAGTGTCTGCATCCTCAAGATCGAGCATCGGTGACTCAAGCCCTGAATCGTACAATCAAGACGGGAACGGACTATGAGGTAGAAACTCGCCTTTGTTGGCCCGATGGTACGATTCGCTGGGTGGCAAGCAAAGGGGCAGTATTACGCGATCGCAACGGTAAAGCTGTGCGCCTGACTGGCACAGTTATGGATATCACCGATCGCAAACAGGTGGAGATTGCCTTAGAAAGAGAACGCCTGCAACTGCGGCAAATCATCACTAGTGCCCCAGTAGCAATGGCAATGCTCGACACCCAAATGCGCTATCTTGCCCACTCCGAAAAGTGGCTGACGGTTCAAGGCTTGGAGGGACAATCAATTATCGCTCGTAGCCACTACGAGATATTTCCAGACATTCCAGAGCGGTGGAAAGCGGTTCACCAACGTGCTTTGCAAGGAGAAGTTGTCTCCGCTAGTGAGGACGTGTGGGAGCGTGCTGACGGCACTAAAGCCTATTTACGCTGGGCAATTCATCCTTGGTATACCCCTGATGGTGCAGTGGGCGGTATTGTAATTGCCACTGATCCTATTAACGAGTTGGTAGAGGCACGAGAAGCCGCCCTAGAAGCAGCACGGCTTAAGTCAGAATTTCTCGCCAACATGAGTCATGAAATTCGCACTCCCATGAATGGCGTCTTGGGTATGGCTGGGCTGTTGTTACAGACACCCCTACCACCTCAACAGTTAGACTATGCACGCACTATCCGTAGTAGTGCAGAACATCTGCTTACTGTAATTAACGATATTCTTGACTTTTCCAAGCTAGAAGCGGGTGAAATGCATCTGGAGCAGCTCGACTTTGACTTAGATAGCTGCATTGAGTCAGTGGTAGATGTCTTAGCGACACAGGCAGAGGAAAAAGGTTTAGAGTTGGCAGTTCTGATTGAAAGCGGCGTTCGTAGACAGTTACAAGGCGATCCGGGGCGTCTGCGTCAGATTCTCCTCAATTTGGTGGGTAATGCCGTCAAGTTTACGGATAGTGGGGAAGCGGTGGTGAAGGCGTCGGTTGTTAGGGGAATGGGGAGTGGGGAGTGGGGAATGGGGAATGGGGGACAAGGGGGACAAGGGGGAAAGGTTTTTACCAACAGCTCACAAGAAAATTCTTCCCCTGCTTCCCTAACTGCTTCCCACTCTTCAATTCAGATTCGATTTGAAGTCACAGATACAGGAATTGGTATTAGCAAGGTTGACCAACAAAAACTATTCCAATCTTTTTCACAGGTAGATGCCTCAATGACGCGGCAATATGGTGGGACGGGTTTGGGACTGGTCATTTGCAAACAACTGGTGGAGCTGATGTCTGGCTCAATAGGTGTCGAGAGCGAATTAGGTCAGGGGTCTACTTTCTGGTTTAC
>DATNQT010000057.1:0-3614 GCA_036703885.1 Candidatus Sericytochromatia bacterium | reverse complement strand
GCCGCCGCCTTAAAAATTTGGCTAGGACAAACGCCGCCAGTAGACATCATGCGCCAATCCTTACAACAGCACTTAGGAACACAAATTCATTAACCTTCAAGTTGCGATCGGGCGACGTATATTTAGCTGCGATTTCAACCGTCCAATTCCTTCCTCTATAACCCTGCAAACCACTCGTAGCCTCGATCTTCCCAGTAACCCTTATGATTTGGTCTAGGTTGGGGTTTAGATGTGAATTGCTCTAGCTGCGGGAAAAAGGTTAAGAAGTCCCTATCGACAAGAACCCATCTGTGCCAACACTGCGGACTTTTTGAAGACAGGGACGTGAATGCAGCTATCAACATCTTGAAATTAGCACTGTGTACGGTAGGGCATACCGGAACTTATGCTTGGGGAGATTTAACCCTCTTGGGCGATTGGAGCAATCCTGTCGTCTAACGGCGAGTCTGTGAACCAAGAATCCAACGTGCTTTAAGCCGTTGGAGTGTTAATGTTGATTCCAAACCTGTGCTTGATAGGTGCTGCGGCAGGTATTTAAGATTTGCTTATCACTATCGCCAATTTTACTAATCGGCTGATATCCCTCAAGTCCGACGGCATGAGGATAAGTCAGCGAATCGTAGCCATTTTGAATCGTTAGCTGACCCCCTGCTGCGGCAACTTGTGTTGACTGTGTACGAGCGATCGCGTGGGAAATAGCCGTTTGGTCGTAGGGATTAGCAACGGTTAAACTCAATTGCTTTGAATCAAGCGTACCGTAAAAACAGCTATATTCCGAGCTAGGCAGGTACATCGCGCCAATCACTTTACCCTGACGCGCTTCAAATACAACGTATTCTTTCCCAATCTGTTGCGCTTGGGAGGACTGACCGTATAGGTACGTTCCATCAGGGATTGAAGCATTTGAAGGTGGGATTTGTGCAACTGCGATCGCATTAGCATCAACAGCTTGTGCTGATTGTTGGGGCGCTACCGCCAAGGTTGACGCCTGTGTTGCACAAGCTACGCTTAGAAGTAACCCACCCAGCGGTAACTGCCAAAGATTTAGCAGCCGATGTTGTGACGAAAAGAACCCTATTAAGCGGTTAATCACTGTGGTTACTCCTTTTAAAAAACGTTAAAACACCCTGGAATAGAACGCTTTCGATGATGCCGTAGACCGCTACAAAGCCAGATTTAACAATAACGACCGTTTTTTAGCCAAAACTGGGTTATGTTAACCAACCTCTACATTGATAGTTATAATCCCGATAGATACTCCTATTTGCTCCTCTTCTGACCGGTTTATTAACCGTCACATCTAGCACTTGCTTTTGTCTTACCCTTGAAATCGTCAGCCGTAGGCGTCATTTAACCTGTTGTTACAAATGTAACCAAGAAGCCATATGTAACGATTCCTTCAAATGGGTGAGAGCTGACTCACCCAAATGGGTGGTTTTTCCACAAGAGCGGTAACGTTTAGGCGGTAGCAGTAGTTGAGAAATCACTCCTTTATTTCTTGGAAGCGTCTTGCTCATGATTCACACTCATACCGCCATCGGTTGTGGAATCGTCCCAGTATCCGTTAACTCCTCTCTTGACTAACTAATGGCTTCAACGGCAAGATTCTGGATTTCGCAAGCTCTTTACAAATCTTTACAAAAAAACGAATAACACTTTCGCTCCTGTTTCACGGGCATGATTATTGTAGGGACGCAAGCGAGAGCGCCGTTTAAGGTTGTGCTTCCATGCTTCCAACCAATAGGAATAATTGGGCGTATGGCATACGCCCCTACAACAAAATAATCCTGCGATCGCGTAACGCAAAAAAACTGGGGTGATGGAAAACACTCCATCACCCCAAAAACCTTAGTTTGTCTAATATCTATTAACTAGCGATGTACTCTCTGACGTTCGTATGACGACGACGTAGTTGAGCCAAAGCTTGGTGTTCTAACTGGCGAACCCGCTCCCGGCTGAGATTGAGTCGCTGACCCACCTTTGCTAGAGATAGCTCATTGCCGTCTTCTAACCCAAAGCGTAGCGCTAGGACTTCACGCTGTTGGGGGGTGAGTTCTGCCAGCAGGTTATCCAGATCTTGCCGTAGCGCCTCCTGAGTGGTGTAATTAACAGGCGTTAGACCATCATCTTCCAACAGGTCAGACAGCTCAGTGTCTTGATTATCTCCAACTCGAACGTCGAGAGAGATCGGTTGACGAGCCATGCTCAAATACTCTCGAATCTGAGCCGGCTCTAACTCCAATTCCTGACCAATCTCAGCAGGAGTGGCGTTACGACCTAAGGTCTGAGCCAGCTCACGTTGGACTTTCTTGATTTTGTTGAGCTTTTCGGTGATGTGGATAGGTAGACGAATAGCACGAGCTTGTTGAGCGATCGCACGAGTAATCGCCTGACGAATCCACCAGTAGGCGTAGGTTGAAAACTTATAACCCCGTGTGGGATCGAACTTCTCAACACCCCGCTCTAAGCCCAATGTACCTTCCTGAATCAAGTCCAGGAATTCCATATTGCGCTTCTGGTATTTCTTAGCGATCGCTACGACAAGGCGCAGATTGGCTTCAATCATCTTGCGCTTTGCCCGCGTACCCAGATTGATGATTTTCTTTACTTGAGCTTCATCGAGATTAACGCGATCTGCCCACTCTTTGGTCGTCGGTTCGTGCTGCAATTCTTCAGCTAGAGCTTCTTTCGCTTCTACTAGCGTCATCATTTGCTGTACCTGCTTACCATAGACAATCTCTTGCTCATGGGTCAGCAGAGGCACTCGACCAATCTCATGCAGATAAGTGCGAACCATGTCTGCTGAGAACGTGGGCGGCTTGGTCGTCTTTTTTTTAGTGGTTTCGGTGGGCATTTGTGACTGGTGACTCCGTAAACAAGCAGTATATCTGTCGCGGGTGTTGACCTCAAAAATAATGAAACTGTTTCACTTCGAGGATATTTGCGCGACTTGGTGAAATACATCCTACAAAAGATGTATAGACCGCCTGCCTCTTGAAATCAGACAGGAGATCTAAGGGTGAAGGTGAGTTGAAGCTGGATACTTAGGGAAGACTCTCTTCGTTTATCCTGCGGCGTTACCCAGCATATCGCTGCTCATGACTGGGAAAGAAAGCGACAACTCAAAGTCAGTATGAGTTTGTCTTAACTTTATAATAGTACAACTATAGACGCCGGTAAAGGGGGAAAAGTTCAAAATTTTTTGAGTCTGAAGCGGGTGTCGCAACATTTATCTTTACTCCTAATGACACCAACAGGATTGACCGGCTTGTATCACATCCTTAATATAATCATCACTCAGCCAGATTTGAATGGATAGACACCTCAAAGCGGATAACCGAACTAATTCATGTCGTAATGTCTAGAAACCTTAAGTTTAGCCGGAACCAATGGTTAGCACCAGTCAAGACGCGAAGTCGTGAGAAGGACATTCTTAGCTAAAGTCTTCCACAGGATTGACGATTGGATATCGGGTAAAACTCTATTTTGGCTAGGTAGCTGTAATACTTATCGGCTTAAGGCAAAGCTTTTATGCATGAAGCCTCTGTACCATCTACATCTGTGTTCTTAGGACACAGAAGGGCTGAGTAATTCGCGATCGCCTTCCTCAGCGT
>DATNQT010000056.1:0-3067 GCA_036703885.1 Candidatus Sericytochromatia bacterium | reverse complement strand
GTTTCAAACTCTAAAGAAGCTTGGATGACGACTTCCCCGCTAGGAGTAAATTTAATGGCATTGCCAACCAAATTCGTGAGAACCTGTTGGAGGCGACCGACATCTCCTCGTAACTGTCGTGGTACATCAGGGTCAATCAAGACAGCAAGTTCGAGCTTCTTGGCATGAGCTGATGTTGCCAGTATATCGGCTACATCTTCCATACAGGTGTTCACGTCAAATTCCAGCATCTCCAAAGACATTTCACCCGCTTCCAGCTTAGAAAAGTCGAGAATGTCGTTGAGCAGCGTCAGTAGGTTCTGGGCACTAACTGTCAGCGTCTGCACAAAGTCAAGTTGTTCGGGATTGAGGTCAGTTTTCGATAGCAATTCTGTCATCCCCAGTACTCCATTCATGGGAGTACGGATTTCGTGACTCATGTTTGCCAGGAATTGAGACTTGAGTCGCAAACTTTCCAGGGCAACTTCTCTAGCTTCTACCAACTCGTTAATCCGGTCAGTGACAATTACGACGCCACCCACTGAACCTTCTGGGGTATACCAGGGTTGAACCGCCCAACGCAGATAGACTGTAGAGCCATCTTTTCTGTCCCACTTATCTTCTGGCTGGGAAAGAACTTCGCCCTTAAGGGCACCTTGAATGACAATCTGCCAGCGTTTTGGGAAGTCTGAGAACACCTCACAAAGCGTTTGACCAATAATCGAGTGTCCCTCTAAGCCATAATCCACTAGCCACTTCTGAGAGTGAACCAGAAAGCGCAGTTGGGTATCGAACTTTGCCATTGCTACGGGAGCGTTGGCAATAATTTCCCGCAGTTGTTGGCGCTCTCTATATAGAGCTTGCTCGACTTGCTTACGCTCAATGCCGAGAGCAATCTCATCTGCCACAGAGCCAAGAGCATTAAATGTGGCTTCGGTTATCGGTTGGCAGGAGAACATTGTCATTACCCCCACCAATTGATTTTCAACAACTAGGGGATATCCTGCAAAGCTAACTATTTCTTCCTCTAACACCCATTCTGGAGCATAGATGTGAGGCTCGTTGGAGAGATTATTCGTCAAGTAAGGTTGCTGTTCGGCGGCAATGCGACCGACTGGGAAGTCACCCACCGGAATTCGAGTGGGAAGTTCGTCCAGGGGGGTGCATCCAGCATCGACCTGTAGTTCCAGAGCGTTCTCCGCTGGGTTGAGCAGCCAAATCCGAGCTAAGGCAGCGTCGAGGTGTTGCACGACGGCTTGGACACACTGTTGCAGCATACTCGACAACGTACCTGCCTGAGTGAGGGCAAGCCCGACGGCGGCTCCTAAAGCGGTTTGACGCGATCGCTCGACGAGTACGGCTTCTGCGTGCTTGCGAGCGCTGATGTCATGGAAATAAACGCATAATCCATCTGGGGAGGGATAAGCCCGTACTTCATACCAGCGCCTCCAGTAGGTACTCAGGCGTTCAAAGGAGACAGCCACCTGCTCTTTTGCTGCCTTGTGGTACTGCTCAAATGTGATCGAATCTACCCAGTCGGGAAACTCATCCCACACATTCTTTCCGAGGAGTTCTGCGGTGCTTCGCCTTAACAGCTTTGCTGCGTGCCGATTGATATAAGTGAACTGCCACTGGTAATTTAAGGCAAAGAAGGCATCGGTGATGCTTTCAACAATCGTGACTGTTTGCTGCTTCGACTCTTGCAGTGCCCTTTCGGCTCGCTTGCGATCGCTAATATCCAAAATGACACCATCAAGCCCCAACACATCACCATTTTCAGTGCAAACGCTTGCTCCCTGCTCATCGACCCATCTGATGCTGCCATCGGCGTGAATAATTCGGTATTCCAAGCGATAGGGCTTCTGGGTGGCAATCGCTTCTCGGATAACTTGCTGTACCTTTACTTGGTCTTCGGGATGAATAATACGGCTGAAGGCTCGCACCCGATTGTTAATAAAGTCCGCAGCAGGGTATCCTGAAATATCAGCGATCGCCTCACTGATAAACGACATAGTCCAATCAGAGTCACAGGCACAGCGATAAACCGCACCTGGGATGTTCTCCACCAAAGTCCGGAATCCCTCTTCACTAGAAATCAGGGTTTCTTCTACGGTTGTGCGCTCTTGCCATAGTGAAATGGCTGATGCTGCTGCCTGTAGCAAAGCCACTTCCGAAGATTCCCAAGCGCGGGGTTCGGTGCAGTTATTAAACCCGATAAAGCCTCTAAACTCACCCTTCACCTGCAAGGGCAAAATCAAAATCGATAGAATTCCTTGGCGTTCTAATATGAGGCGCTCTGACTCCGGAAAATCTGCGACGATACCAGTAATAAAGCCACCTTGTCCCAACACTTGTATCCAACGGGGAAATAAGTCAGCCAACAAAGGCATGGAGGCAGGAGCAGGGCAGAGATCACAGCACCACTCAGCACATAGACTCATCAAAAGGCGATCGGTAGTATCTTGATGGTTCTCAAAGATGTAAACTCGGCTTGCTCCCGTGGCTTGCCCTAAGATTTCGAGAATTGAGTTATAGCTATTTGTTTTATCCTCAGAGGCTAACAACCTCTGCTGTAATTCAACGATCGCTCTCAAATAGCTTTCTCGTTGTGCAACCCGCTCAAGCGCTTGCTTACGCGCTGTGATATCGGTTATCACCAATGCATACTGTTCTTCACTCTGGCAGAGCTTGCGTGATATTTGGGCTCGTTCAATGGCATGGTGTAACGCATGGACGAGCAGAGGGCAGTCTACTTGTCCCTTGATCAAATAGTCCTGCGCTCCTGAGCGAATTGCCTGCACCGCTAGATCTTCATCGTAGAGACTTGTCAGCACCACGATGGGTGTGAGGGTGGAAAGAAGCCGTACTCTCGTAAGAGTTTCCCATCCCTGAGAATCTGGTAATGACAAATCCAATAAAACCGCATCAAAGCTGTCTTGCTCCAATCGCCCAAGCGCTTCATTGAGCCGCTGAACGTGGGTCAACTCAAAGCGTATTGCCTGCGCTTGTGATAATAACTCTTTTAAAAGTTCAGCTTCTTTGAAGTTGTCCTCAACTAAGAGAACTTTGAGCAATCGAGCGTCCATAT
>DATNQT010000055.1:0-7283 GCA_036703885.1 Candidatus Sericytochromatia bacterium | reverse complement strand
CGCCAAGCTACCTTAAGCTGACACCAAGGACTACTATCATGCGCCTACGAATGACCTGTAGTGTACTAAAGGCTAAGGAGTATTTTTAGTAATTAACACCCAGCCAGCAACTCGCTCGATTAGTCGAGGAGATTTTAAGTTCAACTGCTTATTGGTTGTGTCGTCAAGCAATAAATAGGGGACTTTTTCTTTTGCCCAACGTTGTTTGAGTTCGGAATTTGAGGTGGGGATGACTTGGCGATCGCTATAAAAATTGAGTGAGGAACTTGCAGAAGGGAAGGACGCATAAATCACTTGATTGCTAGGTGTGGTTCGCTGGAGAAGCAAGCCAAGGGATCTAGCAGGATAAGCTTCTTGCAGTTGTCCAATCCAATAGGGAGATGCCATAAATAGCAGTAGTGAAATATACGTTCCCCAAAATAAAATCAAAATAAATTGCAGGTCACGTCGAGTCAATAAAATAGCTGCCATTGCCATCGTCAGCGCTACGGCGGCAAGAATCACCGACAAGGAACGATTAGCAACACCAAAAATGCCAAAGTAAGCGCTACCTATTATTGCCCCTATAGCTAATAAGCTCAAACCAGTAGTCCAAAGACGGGGATACGATTTTCGTGAGGGTAAATTCCAGACTTCCGTCAATAAAGCGCCACTTGCAAGTGCCAAGGCTGGGTAGACTGGCAAGATATACCAGGGAAGTTTAGCCAGCATTACTAAAATGGCAAAAACATAAACGCCAGCCCAAACTAGCACCAATCTTCCCCAGCCCCAATTGCGATTTTCCCAAGCAAGCCGCAACCCATAAGGAAAAAATATTAACCAAGGCGTACAAAATTTTAAGGTTTCTACCAGGTAATACCAAGGTTGGCGGCTGTGAGCCATTACTGATGCCCAAAGGTGCTGTAGGGGTTGGTTACTAATGCCTGTAATGACGAAGGGTTGATGAGTGTATTTCAGCAATCCGATCGCGTACCAAGCGACTCCGGGCACGCAGCCTAAGAGCAATCCAATCCACCAATAATACGAGGTAAGTAGTCTTGGAGTATCCCAACCGAGAAACAAAAAGGCAATTGCTCCCATCAATAGTCCCAGCAGGATACCTTTGCTCAAGACAATTAATCCGAATCCTAGCCCGACTCCCAGTGCCCAGCGCAAGTCACGACGCGATCGCAACATACACCACATCATCAACATTACAAAACATAGGGCAGTGCCATCGGCGCTCGCTAGCCGTCCCTCCGAAACCACAGGTAATAGGGTTAGATAAATCAAGCTAGAGAAAATTGCACTCTGACGAGAGGGGAAAATTTCTCGACCAATTCCATACAAAAGCGGTACCGACAAGGCACTCAAAATTGCTCCTGGTAAGCGCGTCGTCCACTCATTGACGCCACCAATTTTATAAGCCAAGGCAATCAGCGCATGAAGTAAAGGTGGCTGTTCAAGATAAGGTTTACCCCCAAGGGTGGGGTAAAGCCACTGCCAGGGCTTCAACGATGATCTTGCCAATTCGCGAGCAACCAGAGCAACCGTTCCTTCGCCCCCATCTGAGAGAGCCAGATTGCCTAAATTAATTCCAAATAGAAGCAGTGCTGCTAAAAGTAACCCTAAAACCCACAACCTTTCAACAAGAGTGTCAGTTTTACGAATTCTATTGCCTGAGCTGCCCCACGTAAAAGTTTGACGTTCCATCTTCACCAACAATTCAGATTGCAACTCATTGCCCGTTCCAGCCTTCTTGGAAATCTAACCATGCGATCGCACTCAAAGTTATTCATAGCAGCAGTACGCTTTTCAAAGGTGACTTCCCAACTATGATCAGAAATTCAGGCGACTCAGGTTCTCTCCCTCCTTCCTCAAGTTCCCAGCTACTCTCCACTCCCTTAAAGGGAACCTTTGACGAACTTGTACAACCTAGGTGTTAAAATAGCCGGCATGAATCAAAACTCACCTTTTAAAACCAAATTTGAAAAATTGTTCACAGCTCATCACGCAGAGCCGTCTCTAGAAATCAAATCTTATGGAGACATCTTTCGCAAATCAAATGAAAATCATACACAATACAAAGCAACTAAATCAGACCAGCAGGAGGAGCATTTTACAAAAAACAAGGGTTTACACAACCCTAACGCTTTTCCCTGGTGTACTCTTCCCAGAGAACCTGCTCTACGTCTAGGCAACCTGTTAACAGGAGCAGAGTGTAGTAGCCCCCTTTATATAAAGAGGGAGTAAGATTTGCCCTCTATAACTAATACTCCCTGACCAAATGCCATTTTATCCGGATAAATGCCAAGGTGTGAGTAGGATTGGCTGAACTTGTCACACAGAGGAGACAAATCCATAAAAGCGAGAGCTAACTCAATCTACAACCGGACAATAACGTCTCAATGAAGCCAACCCATCTATCCAGCCTAGCAATGGTAACTCTCAAAAGTCTTGAGTTTGACCATTTACTTGGAGTGATTAACAAGCCTTTGCTTTAAACTGAGGCGATAGCAATCCTTCGATTTGTTGAACGCTCTAGCCTGTTATGAAGCATCTTGTGCATTTCCATCGGTCAGATTATATGCATCCCTTCGACTGATTTCAAAACCTACCCATGTTTTTGAACTCTGAAACGGAGGCATCTAGACTAAGTCGATCACCTGCGATACTTAACACCTATGGAAGGCTCATTTGAACTAACCCTACAGATGGTCATAGCCGTCCTCGCTGGGATTAGTGCCCAGGTAGTAGCTGAATATCTTAAAGTTCCAAGCATCGTTTTTCTATTGATGTTTGGCATTCTCCTGGGACCAGACGGCTTTGGTCTGTTGCACCCGCAGCAGTTAGGAATTGGTCTGGAAGTGATTGTTGCCCTCTCGGTAGCCGTTATTTTATTTGAAGGAGGGCTAAACCTCGAGCTGCGGGACTTGGGTAAAGTTTCCGGTAGTCTCAGGAACCTGGTCACTTTCGGGACGCTAATCACGCTGCTAGGAGGCGGCATGGCAGCTCACTGGCTCGGTGAATTCCCTTGGTCAATTGCCTTTCTTTACGCTGCTCTGGTAGTCGTCACTGGACCTACTGTCATCAGCCCTCTTTTGAAACAGGTACAAGTCGATCGGCAAGTCGCGACAATTCTAGAGGGAGAAGGTGTTTTAATTGACCCAGTGGGGGCAATCCTTGCCGTGGTCGTACTCAATACGATTTTGAACGGTGATGCGGGTCCTTCTGCGGTAATGACGGGTCTGTTCCTGCGTCTGGGTATCGGGGGGGCGATTGGAGCCATTGGCGGATGGTTACTGGGTTGGTTTCTCAAGCGAGCCAATTTTATCTCAGAAGAACTGAAAAACCTGGTCGTGCTAGCGGTCATGTGGGGCTTGTTTGGCTTGGCACAAATGATTCGCTCGGAATCTGGGCTGATGGCAACAGTAGTGTCTGGACTTGTCGTGGGAGCATCGGCATTACCTGAAGAGCGGTTGTTACGACGGTTTAAAGGGCAATTAACTGTTCTTGGGGTTTCTGTTCTATTCATTCTGCTCTCAGCCGACTTGTCAATTGCCAGTATCTTTGCATTAGGTTGGGGCAGCCTTTATACCGTCCTCGTGCTGATGTTCGTGGTACGTCCCATTAGTATCACTTTCTGTACTTGGAACAGTGGGCTGAACTGGCGACAGAAATTCTTTTTGTCCTGGGTTTCACCTAGAGGAATTGTCAGCGCTTCTGTTGCTTCCTTGTTTGCAATTCTCTTAACACAACGGGGAATTAACGGTGGTGACTCGATTAAAGCGCTGGTCTTTCTCACGATTATGATGACGGTTTTCTTTCAAGGTCTGACGGCACGCTGGATTGCCAACTGGCTGCAATTGAATCGGCTCTCTGGAGCAACCGGGGCTGTAATTATTGGTTGTAATCCGTTGAGCCGTTTGATTGCCCGTCTATTTCAAGAGCGGGGAGAGTCGGTGGTGCTCATTGACACAGACCCGGAAGCTTGCCAAAAAGCCGAAGCAGAAAACCTGCGGGTATTTCAAAGCAGTGGTCTAGATATTAACGTTCTGGAAGAAGCGGGGCTTGACTCGATGGGGACGTTCCTAGCAATGACGAGTAATGGTGAGGTGAACTTGGTATTGGCTCAACGAGCGGTTGAGGAGTTTAAACCGCCGCGAGTCTTGGCTGTATTTCCACGCGATCCCCAGACTAATACAACGACTAATACAACTAAAGTTAATCAGGCTTTTGTCTCGCAACTCCCCATTAAATCTTGGAATCAGTATCTTAATGATGGGCAAGTGAAGTTAGGCAAAACGACACTTAAAGAGCCAGAATTGGCATTTCAGCGAGCACATCTACAAGCCTTAATTCGTTCGGGAGAACTTGTACCGTTACTGGTGGAACGGGAAGGGAGCCTTCAAGTTGCGAGTGGGACAGAAAATTGGCAACCTGGAGATGAAATTATTTACCTGCTGCATGACCCCAGACCTAAACTTTTGAAGCGTTTATCCGGTGCTAGCCCTTCGTCTCCTTTGGCATTGGAGACACTGCCAGAAGTTGAGGAAATTCCCATCTCTGCCCCTATCTCAGAAGCGGCATTAGAAGAAATCGTCAATCGATCTAATAAAGAATTACTACAACCACCTGCTTCGAGTTAACTCTTGAATACGCAGGCTGGAAAGTTAAAAATCAATCGGCTTAAACAGTCCAATCCTCAACGGCTAAATCAGGAATTTTGATAAAGTCCTGCTGATTGCGTGTGACAACAACTGCCTGATTAGCTAGAGCGATCGCAGCAATTCTCAGGTCTTGCGTGCCTATCCGAATTTGCTGTTGACGCAAACTCTGGTAGCAATTGTATGCCGCATCGTCAAAATTCAGCAAATTCACGCTACAGAAGTAGAGCTGAGTTCTGCGGAGGTTTTCATAAGCAATTGCTAGTCGCTCAGGCTTTGTAGCGGCTCTGCTGATACCAGCCAGTCTTCCTCGCAATTGCTCTTCGAGTGTAACAGTCGTAATAAATATGTTGGAACCGCCAACAGTTCTGGCACGTCGTGCAATTTCAGGATGATTGTGCTGGAAGAGAGTGACGTGATCAGTATCCAGAATATAGCGACTCAAGCTGGCTGATTCTCCCCTGGTGTGACCTCATTAGCAGCGACTTCAGCATCTAGTTCACGGCGATAGGCAGCCATATCTTCTACAAAGTCATCAAAGAGCGGATCGTCTTTGAACATACCCGCAAATTTGACCCACGGATCGGACTGTTCAACCTTTTGTTGGTGTCTCAGGATTGGCAAACAACAAAGCCGTAGTGTGAGCCACCATAGGTAGGACATGAGAGGGCTGAAGAAACCATTGTCATTAATCAGACCATGAGCCATGCGGTTTCTCAGATTGCTGCCAGAGTCTTTAACTAGTAAGCCTTGCAGGTCAAAAAGCGTGTCCTCATCGAAAATAGAGGTTATCTCTGGGCATTTACTGGGGTCAAGAGTAGTAGTCAAACGACGCTCTTCTTGAATTCCGTTGTTATCAAGTCCAGAAGTTCTTACACCCTGATGCTCCTGGAGCAGATAACGGATGGAGTTTTCAATTTGAGGAATCAAGATATGGGTGGATGTAAAGAAATCTCCAGTTAGTCCAGCGTAAAGCCCCTTTGCAAATAAATATTCTCGCCCTGGTGGTACGAAAGGGCTGTTTGAGACTATTGGAAGTAAGTCCTTAAGTCGTACAGAGTGTTCTAAATTAATCTGATATCTGGCAGGCTCAATAAAGGCTTGGGCATGGAGGGTTTGATAGTGAACTGCACGGCTGTACATTTCAAAACGAGTTGCTGCCTCTGCCTTATCAGGATCGCTAGATTGACGTGCCACAACCTTACCCATCTCATTTATTATGACTTTTGACATGAGATGGTACAGAGTTACCTCCTGCACTTCATGTCGAAGACGAGAGACTTTGGGCGACGCACCCAGCAAAGCCGTTGCAAAGAGGGCATCTTGGAAATTCTTTCCTCTAACGTGCGATCTGGCTTCCTCTACTTCATTTTGAATATCAATCTCTTGCGAAATAACACCTAGTTCCTTTAGGGATTCCTGCTGGTACTGGATAAGGAGTTTGTGAACTTCTTCAGCCCTAACCTTTGCCTCC
Source organism: Candidatus Sericytochromatia bacterium (assembly GCA_036703885.1). Taxonomy (GTDB): domain Bacteria; phylum Cyanobacteriota; class Cyanobacteriia; order Cyanobacteriales; family Coleofasciculaceae; genus CADCTM01. The sequence continues at coordinate 1,163 of DATNQT010000055.1, read as the reverse complement.
GCAGTTTCTTCTTTGGTGTCTCGGATACGTCTAAAAGCTTCAAAAGCTCTTTGCAGATTATCTGATGCGGTTGTATGGGGAAGAATGTTCCGCTTAAGCCCATCCTCAGCTTGCTTAACATAAGTTTCGGCAGCAAGCATCCAAGCTGCACGCTCCTTTTCACCATCTTTTTCCATGAGATGCCATTTTGCCTTAATCTCCCAATAGGTTCTTGCTCGCTCCCAGTGATACTCTGATTCTGCTAGAGTTGCAGCTTTTTCCGCGAGAGCAGCATATTTTGTTGGGTCGCTGAGTCTATATTTTTTGAGTCTATGTTCTTGCAAAAGCTCCATGAGCTTTGCTGATAGCCACGATGGATCTTCTCCGTTGTAGCGATCGAGTACTGCCTCAATATGTGCGACAACCGCTTCGACCTGATACCTGATTCTGCGTGCTAATCGAAGTGTCCGTTCAATTCTGTCGAAACACCAAGTCCAATGATCGGGATTTTCTAGTTCTGTAGCAGATTGTAAGTAGGCAGTAACTGCAAGTTGAGCCATTTGATAGTCACGCCGTCTGACCCACAAAATATCTGCAACTCGTGCCTGAAGTTCAGCATCTGAGATATCAGAAGCAATTTCGGCAAGAAAGTCCAGATGTTCGTCTGTAAGATTTTGGAAAATTTCAGCGAAAAATTCCTCGTTTGACTCCGGCTTGATTGCAGCACCCGTCACGGCTGCCAAAATCTCAAAGACAGCCTGCTCTCTAACATTACCCGCCTCTTTTGCTTCCTGTGCCTTTGCCCAGAAAGCCATATTGTAGGCAAGACATTCCTTCCTCTCACTGCTGTTAATCACATCCTGCCAGCCAGAGTTAATGAAATCGTCTTTAGTCAGAGGAGGATTTAGTGATGGCATAGTCTCAAGCTACTTCCCTATATGCCCTACTATGCCAAATCTATTACAGATCAGGTGTATTAACCCAATTGACAAGGTACGATCGCATTCTGAAACCCAACCTACAAAAAGCGCTCGCTGCTAATAACAAACAACAAATAACACTCACGCTAAATACGGCATCCAAGATTCCACAGCCGTTGGTGAACCATACCAAATTCCCGCTCTTCTAGGAGAATGCAAAACCCCTTCCAAGGTAAGATTAATTGCTCCCTCTAAATGGGCAGA
>DATNQT010000054.1:0-2272 GCA_036703885.1 Candidatus Sericytochromatia bacterium | reverse complement strand
CAACTGCTCCATTTGCAGTTGCATCAGCCGTCGGTCGATTTCGTCGAGTTCTTCTGGTTTGGAGGTAATCTCCATTTTCAGCCGTGCGGCGGCTTCATCCACTAAGTCGATCGCTTTATCGGGTAAGAAGCGATCGCTAATGTAGCGAGTAGACAAAGTAGCGGCGGCAACCAAGGCGCTGTCGGAAATCTTGACCCCGTGGTGAACTTCGTAACGCTCCTTAAGTCCCCGCAAAATCGAGATGGTATCTTCTACACTAGGTTGATCAATATAAACCTGCTGGAATCGGCGTTCTAGGGCAGCATCTTTCTCGATGTACTTGCGGTACTCATCCAAGGTTGTCGCACCGATACAGCGCAGTTCACCTCGCGCCAACATCGGTTTGAGTAAGTTACCCGCATCCATCGCGCCTTGGGTTGCACCTGCACCGACGACGGTGTGGATTTCATCTATGAAGAGGATAATTTGACCCTTGGAGTCAGTGACTTCTTTGAGAACGGCTTTCAGTCGCTCTTCAAATTCGCCCCGGAACTTAGCACCCGCAATCAAAGCCCCCATATCTAGAGAAATCAATTGCCGATCTTTAAGAGATTGGGGAACGTCACCTGCGATAATTCGCTGTGCCAAACCTTCAGCAATTGCCGTCTTTCCAACTCCAGGTTCCCCAATGAGTACGGGGTTGTTTTTAGTACGGCGCGAGAGAATTTGAATGGTGCGGCGAATCTCATCATCCCGCCCAATCACTGGGTCAAGTTTCCCTTCACGAGCGGCTTGCGTTAAGTCGCGCCCGTATTTTTCCAGTGATTCGTATTTACCTTCTGGGTTTTGGTCGGTCACTTTCTGGTTTCCCCGAATCTGGGCAATTGTGCTTTTAAGCTTCTTTTCATCTAGTTTAAGGTCTTGGAACAATGCCTTACCAAAGCGATCGTCTTTGACATAAGCCAGCATCAGATGCTCGATGGAGATGAAATCGTCCTCATACTCTTTGCGATAGGATTCCGCTCGATCTAGTAGCGAATCAACGCTGCGTCCGAGATAGACAGAACCGCTGCTGCCAGACACTTTAGGTTGGCGCTGGATAAATGCGTCTGTTGCCTGGCGCACTCGCTGCACGGGGACTTCGGCTTTAGTGAAAATGCTGTTGGCGAGTCCCTCTTGCTCCAAGAGAGCTTTCATCAGGTGTTCACTTTCGAGCTGTTGTTGCTGGGTGGCTTTGGCAATATCGGGAGTGCGTGCGATCGCTTCCCAGGCTTTTTCTGTAAATTGATTAGGGTTAGTGGGTTGCATCTTGAACCACCTCGTTACTTTCTATAGTTTCTTCTTTTATCTAAAGCCATTCTAGAAAGTTGCAGGCGATCGTCTGGATCGGTGTTCACGTCTTCCTCAAGGGGTATTGCCGTCCTTTTGGGGGCTAGGAGAGGACGCGCCTCTAAACAATACAGAACAATACAGATAATGAGCGTATGCAATCCCTAGAAACATTTTGCACTGACCGTCTGAGTGCCCATCGCTTACGGGCTGAGGATTACGGCGACCTTTGCCGGATGCATCAGGATTCTAGAGTCATGGCGACTCTTGGGGGTCTGCGTTCCGACGAGGAGACACGGCAATTTCTCTACAAGGACAAAGCTCATTGGGAGCGTCATGGCTTTGGGCTTTGGGTGTTTCGAGACAAGCTGGATGGTCAGTTTGTCGGTCGCGGTGGACTGCGGAATACCCATGTCGGCGGCAACGATGAGGTAGAGTTGGCTTACGCGCTAATGCCTGAATTCTGGGGCAAAGGGTTAGCTACGGAAATGGCACAGGCAAGTTTGAAGGTCGGTTTCGAGCAACTTGGTTTGGTAGACGTGGTTTGCTTTACCATGACGACCAATCGAGCATCGCAACGAGTCATGGAGAAGGTTGGATTTAAGTACGAGCGAGACATTATTCACGCTGACCTCCCTCATGTGTTTTACCGTATTAATGCAGATGAGTGGAAGTGCGATCGTGTGGCTGGACGGCGCAACTAGAGTTAGTGTGACCCGCTACACAAACCTGACAGATGAGTGGTGCGTTACGCTGGTGCTAACGCACCCTACGCTACTCCTAGCTGTAATAAGCAGTAGCCATATATAGAATGACCCTAGTAGTTGCTTTGACTATAAATGAGCTTCCAGTTTTGATTGGAGATGTTTCTCAGATCTTTCCAGAAGGCTCTGGTTGGACTATTACAGAGTTAAGACAAAAAATTAATATCATTGCTCGAAATTTAGTGATTGGCTGGACTGGA
>DATNQT010000053.1:0-6300 GCA_036703885.1 Candidatus Sericytochromatia bacterium | reverse complement strand
CGCTATCGCAACCTTCCACACCCCCAACTCTTGGCTCTGTGCCGCCTCTACCGCTTGCGGTAGAGGCGGCACAGACTGTAAATTATGTACCATAGAAGTGCCAGGTTTTAACTTCCTGGTCAATCAGCACCTCTTGACATTCGGACTAGGCTCTAAGTTTTTCTCCTGATGCCGCCAGTTGTTTTTTGCAACGGCTCAATCCTAGGAAATTCCTAAAACCCGATGTCTGAAGCCTCGCCCCAAGCAGTCAATCGACTGCTAGCTGCTCTGCCAGATGCTGAGTACCAACGCCTTATTCCCCATCTAAAGCGCGTCGAGCTTTCTTTTAAGCAAGTCCTTCACGAGGTTGGTGAACCCATTGAATACGTCTATTTTCCCCATCGGGGAATAGTTTCTTTGCTCTCCACTATGGCAGATGGCTCGATGGTGGAAGTTGGCTTAGTGGGTAATGAGGGAATTGCAGGTATCCCCGCCACTTTGGGAGACAACATCGCTACCACAATCGCGATCGTGCAGGTACCAGGCTCTGGCATGAGGATGAAGGCAAGCGTGCTTAAAACCGAGTTTGGGCGGGGTGGTTCATTGCAAAGTCTGCTGCTGCGCTACATACAAGCGCTGTACGCCTTCGTCTCGCAAAACGCTGCCTGCAATCGCCTCCATTATCTGGATGGGAGACTTGCTCGTTGGCTGCTGCTCGTCTGTGACCGTGTAGAGTCAAAGGAGTTGCCCCTGACTCATGAATTTATCGGCCAGATGCTGGGTGTACGACGTGCTGGTGTCACGGAGGCGGCTAACACGCTTCAACAGGCAGGACTGATTCGCTGCACCCGTGGCAAAATTACCATCCTGAATCGACAGGAATTGGAAGCCGCCTCCTGTGAGTGTTATGAAATCATTCAAGGCGAGTTCGCTAGGTTGCTAGGAACTGAACACATTTGAACGCTCTTGTCAACTAGAGATGGGAAAGGCGCTGCCGCCTATACCGCTTGCGGTATAGGCGGCACAAACTGTTATTATCTAGCCTAGAAGAGCCAGGTTTTCAGTTCCTGGTCAATCAACACCTTTTGACATTCGGACTAGGGTCTAAATTCTTCTCCCGATGCCGTTAGTTGTTTTTTATAACAACGATTCAACGCTAGGAAATTCCTAGCTACCCCATGCCCGAAGCCTCACCCCAGGTAGTCAATCGACTGCTAGCCGCTCTACCAGATACTGAGTACCAGCGCCTTGTTCCCCATCTAGAGCGCGTCCCGCTCCCTCTCAAGCAAGTCCTTCACAAGAGAGGTGAATCAATCGAATTCGTCTATTTCCCCCATCGCGCCATAGTGTCTTTGATTTCCACTGCGGAGGACGGCTCGAAGGTCGAAGTCGGCTTAGTGGGTAATGAGGGGATAGTGGGTATCCCCGCAGTTTTGGGAGACAACATCGCCACCACAACCGCGATGGTGCAGCGAGAGGACTCTGGCATGAGGATGGAGGCAAGCGTGCTTAAAACCGAGTTTGGGCGGGGTGGTGTACTGCAAAGTTTGCTGCTACGGTACACACAAGCGCTGTATGCACTAGCCTCACAAAACGCTGCCTGCAACCGGCTCCATCTCCTGGAGGAGAGACTTGCCCGTTGGCTACTGCTCATCTGTGACCGTGTAGGGTCAAACGAGTTGCAGCTCACTCAGGAATTTATCTCCGAGATGCTGGGTGTACGACGTGCGGGTGTCACGGATGCGGCTAACCGCCTTCAACAGGCAGGACTGATTGGCTACCACCGTGGCAGAATTACCATCCTGAATCCGCAGGAATTAGAAGCGGCTTCTTGTTCGTGTTATGGAATCATTAAAGGCCAGTACGCTAGGTTGCTAGACACTGACAACGGTTAAAAGCGGTTGTTACATAGAGATGCGCTTGAGAAGTACATTGCAAGCGTTGCCAAAGTCAACGCTGTTCCTTCTACACAACCAGCCTTAATGCTAATTTCCATCGAACAGTAGACAAGAGCAGAGCTTCATTGATGGTACTTTATGGGCATCGGTATAAAGATGAGCGATCGCATAATAAGGACGTAATTCAACAGGACTTACGCAATATCCGCCGATTAGCCCCCCCGACCCCCCAATTCTGGGGGGAGTTAGATCTTGTTCCCCCCAAGGTTGGGGGGTTAGGGGGGCAAGTGCGTAAGTCCTATCAACACCTCACACTCAGCACGCCAGTAGGGTATTAATTACACGAACGTTGAACGGCAAGGGCACCTTAGCTAACAAGGAGATAGACTACATGGCTCAAACAAAGAACGATTCAGAGGTCGAATCTGAGAATTTTAATGAGCTATCGACAGACACAGCCTTAATCGAGCCGAAACAAGACCGATTGGGATATGCACCCTTCGCCCAACACCTTGCAGAGAGTATTTGCAAAATGAACTTTCCTGAAGGGTTCGTTATTGCCGTTTACGGTGCTTCGGGTTCCGGTAAATCGACACTGTTGAACTTCTTAAGGTACTATCTCAAGCAAAAGCCAGAGAACGAGCAACCCATTATCGTCTCTTTTAATCCCTGGTTATTTTCTGGAGACGAAGACATTACGAAGCGCTTCGTCAACCAATTACAAAGCAGTTTGAGCCAATTGAAATTTGTGCCCAGAGGCTTCAGAGCTAGGGTCGCCAATTTTGTTAAAGCTGCGACGGAAATTCCTCTTCCTTACGCTCAAGCGGGTAAGGCAGTTGTAAGATTATTTGACGATCAACAAAAGGAGACTTCCACCTTAAAAGAAGAACTCGAAGATACGCTGGAAAATCACTCCACGCGAATCGTGGTAACGATTGACGATATTGACCGACTCCCTGCTGAGGATATCAGGGCATTGTTTCACCTGATCACAGCAATTCCAAATTTTACTAACGTCGTCTATTTTCTGGCTTTAGATAAGGAAATTGTCGTCAAAAACCTGGCAGATGCCCAAGGTATACCCGGAGAAACCTACCTCGATCAGATTGTTCAAGCTTCTTTTGAGGTACCTCTTCCCGATAAATCTTCATTGCGTAGGCTGCTTTTTGAAAAACTCAGTGCCGTACTTGCTGACACCCCGAAGCCGCTGTTCGATCAAAGCCACTGGGGTAACGTTTACTTTCAAGGGCTAGACCACTTTATTACCAACCCCCGCGACATTGTTCGTCTGGCCAACATCTTAACCGTCACCTACCCAGCCGTGAAAGGTGAAGTGAATCCAGTGGATTTTATTGCTATTGAGTCACTGCGAGTTTTTCGCCCAATGGTATATGACCTAATCCGCAAAAATCAAAAATTTTTTGCCGGGTCGGCGAAGGCAAAAGGGTTTCTATTTCCTACAGTGGACGAACTAAAAGCTTTTCATAATTCGTGGATTTCTCAGCTACAAAATGAGGATAAAGAACCAGTAAAGCGTCTACTATTGCGCCTTTTCCCTAAGTTAGAAGCTGTTTATCACGATACTTACTGCGATGAAAAAAACGAGTCAAGATGGCGCAAGCACCTGCGTGTTTGTAGCTTAGATATATTTCCCAACTATTTTCGTCTGACGTTAACAGAAGATGAATTCTCTGATACTGAGGCGAAAGCTCTCCTTGCTTTGACAAACGATGCAAAGGCATTTGGGGAAAATCTTATAGAACTTGCCAATCAAAAACGCAAAGATGGCACGACCCAAGCTCGGGTATCTCTTGAACGGATTGAGGATTACACTGAACAGGAGATTCCTGCGGATAACATTCCCTCCATTATGCAAGCTTTGTTTGATGTAGGCGACCAGCTTTTGCGTCCCGAAGATGAACCCCAGGGAATGTTTGATTTTAGTAATGACATTAGAATTGGGCGCATCATCTCACAGCTATTGCGTCGGTTGGACGAACAAGCACGGTTTGAAATGTTGAAAGAGGCGATGTCAAACGGTAACGCCTTATCGATAATTGTTCGCGAAGTAGTAACCTTGGGTCAGGAACAAGGTAAGTATGAAGCCGATGAATCTATCCCAGAAGAGGAATGGCTAATCGGTGAACAACACCTTAAAGAACTTGAAGAAATCGCCTTGAAACGGCTACGAGATGCTGCACAGCAAAACTCTCTACTGCAAGCTCCAAAGTTACCTGAACAATTACACTATTGGCAAAGTTGGGCGGGCAAAGAGGAAGTCAAGCAATGGGTTGAACAGATTATTGATAATGACGAAGGGCTAGTTAATTTCTTGGAGAAGTTCCTGCAAAAAGATTTTAGTGAGTATGAGTTGAACGGGACTCAAAAAACAGGCTACAGACTTGACCCTAAGTGGCTCGAACCCTACCTCGAACCCTCCTTGATCGTTGACCGAATTAGCCGCCTTGATGAAACGAGCGAGTTAACAGAAGATGGGAAAGCTGCGATCGCGCAGTTTATCCAAGAATATGACATGAGGCAGCAGGAACAAGACCCAGATTAGACGATGAGACAGCAGGGTATGAAGAAGATTTACCAGTAGTATTAGACCTGAACCTTACTATTGGCTCACCCCCTCTAAACTATGAAGGTTAACCACACGACCGTAACTACAAAGCCTTGGGATGCTCAACTTGCTTACTTGCTGATTCGTCCTCTAAAAAACAGTTGGGTCAGCCCTAATCATCTCACCACAGTGCGACTTGTTACTGGCTTAGCTTCCGCAGTGACACTCGCCGTTGGCAATATTTCCATTGGGGCATGGCTATTTGTGTTATCAAACTTTTTGGATCACACAGATGGCGAACTTGCCCGCTTAAGTGGCAAGACTAGCAAATGGGGACATCTGTACGATCTTGCTTGTGACGCTGCGATCCATATCCTCTTGTTCGTAGCGATTGGATGCAGTCTGATGGACAGCCAACTTGGGATCTGGGCGTTGCTGATGGGCATCATATCTGGTTTATCTGTTGCCTGCATTTTCCACTTGCGGAATGAAATGGAGCAGCAGTTCGGTAAAGATGCTACCCGTCAACCTCATTTTGCTGGATTCGAGGTGGAAGACGTGCTATACCTATTCCCTGTCATGATTCTGTTTCCTAGCTTAGTGCCCTTTCTGATTTCAGCTACAATCGGTGCCCCAATCTTTGCAGTTTGGACGATCTGGCAGTACCGATCGCAGATTCGGACTCATGGCAGTATGACGAATGAGGAGAAGAGCATTAATGGGCTGGCAGACTGAACTGGGGCAGGCTATCGCAGCGCTCGATCGACGGGAACTTAAGGCTAAATTTCAATTTTACAATGAATTTTTGGTGGTGGAGCAGTTTCTGCCAGCGGTAGTCCTTGATGAGTTCCTATCTCAGTTGCCATTCCTACAATCTGTCGTCCATCGCAACTATATTCCTGGACACAAAAAGGGCGGTAGTATTAGCCGCTTCGATTTAGATCGTCTGGCTCCTACGATAGGTGAACTTTACAGACTACCAGCCTTTTGCGAATTTCTTAACGAGATGACCCAGGAGCAATTGCTCTCCTGTCCGACTACCGACCCCCATACCTACGCTTTGTACTATTACACTGAGCCTGGAGATCATATTCAGTACCACTACGACACTTCGTACTACCAAGGCAAACGTTATACAGTGCTGATCGGTTTAGTGGATCGATCGAGTAGTCGGTTGGAGTATCAACTCTACCGTGACAATCCACAGCGGGAAGTCGAAACTCACTCCCTAGCACTAACGCCCGGTACGCTGGTTTTGTTCAATGGGGACAAACTTTACCACCGAGTCACGCCTCTGGGAGAAAATGAACAGCGGATTGCCCTGACTCTGGAGTATGTCACTGACCCTCACATGAGCAGGTTAAACCGTTTTGTGTCGAATATGAAAGATGCGATCGCCTATTTTGGTTTTAGTCAGGTGTTCAGGGTCAAACGATAGAATCTGTGGGTGCAGGAGTGATGAAGGCAATAATACTAGCTGCTGGTGTTGGACGACGGTTGGGTAAGGACGGGGAAATTCAACCCAAATGCTTACTGAAGTTTGACGGCAAATCTCTAGTAGAGCGCCATTTAGACTATCTCCGTCATTGCCAATTTGACACAGTGGCGATCGCAGTGGGTTATCAAGCTGAAATGATTCAAGATGAAATTAAACGAGTTGGTGCACAAGCTTGGATCACTACAGTTTATAACCCTGACTACACGCAAGGCAGTCTCATCAGCCTTTGGACGTTACGAGAACATTTGGCGGCAGGCGAGGACGTGTTATTAATGGATGCGGATGTGTTGTACGATCGCCGCATTATCGAACGACTGGTGAAGACGGATATCCCCAACTGCTTCTTACTGGATCGGGAT
>DATNQT010000052.1:0-2782 GCA_036703885.1 Candidatus Sericytochromatia bacterium | reverse complement strand
TGAATTGAATGCCGATAAATGGTGGAAGGAAGGTGAAACCTTATATCTGTCTAATCATTTAAACAAGTCAAGGTTTGAGTTTTTTGATAGTTATGTTCCCAATTGGAAAGGCATCAAAGTTTTAGATATTGGTTGTGGAGGAGGATTAGCTTGTGAATTCCTAGCCAAGCAAGGAGCTAATGTCTCAGGTATTGATTTATCTTTAAACTCAATTAAAGCAGCGCAAGCACATGCTAAAGAGAGTCACCTAAAAATTGACTATCAATGTGGAGTTGCTGAGAATCTCCCTTACTCAGAAAACACCTTTGATGTTGTTGTCTGTTTTGATGTTTTAGAACACGTTGAAGATTGGGGAAAAGTTATTCGCGAAATTTACAGGGTTTTAAATAAAAATGGGATATTTTTATTTGACACGATTAATCAAACCTTTAAGTCAAAATTTATAATGATTTGGCTTTTGGAAGATATCCTCAAGCAGATACCGCGAGGACTCCACGACTGGGAGAAGTTTATTCAGCCCCAGGAATTGATTGATGTAATGGAAAAAACTGGCTTTGCAGATGTCGTAATTAAAGGATTTGATTTAACTGGTGGTACTAACTTTAAGACACTTAAAGATATCGTTTTGAGGGGTTTAAGTAAGCAAAGGGTGGGTGGGAAAGTAGAATTATTTGAAATTCAAATTAATCATGACACTTCCGTTTGCTATATTGGCAAAGCTGTTAAGCTATGAGGCTAAGGCTAAAGTTTTTTTGATTCTTTAAACTTATTAGTGCCTTAAAGGCTGTCTCATTCTCTCAGTCTGTTCAATACAAATGATCTGTTTTTCAACACATTACTCCAAGTATGATACCGTCCTTTAGGAATGTATGGAGTTTTAAACTCTAAATAGACAGCCGTAACTGGATGACTAGCTAGCATAAAGTGGTTATAGAGGCTAGCAATCAGGTTTAACCTCAACCTAAATCTCTTGCTTTGCTATTCTGGATTTTCTTACGGATAGGTATTAAGTTTACCTGGGGCGATCGCGTTTGGCGACTGTTGACCCTGCCTGTTGCGTTGCCAGATAAGCGATGACTACAAGGCACTTAATAGGAGAATTTGCTCAATGTCGAAACTACACCTTTGACAAGTCGGAACCCTTTCATTTCTCGTACTCGGATTAACAGTAGGAACAGTCGCCCCCATTGTGATGCCTGCTCCAGCTTTTTCCCAGAGGACTATTTGTTCTATGATGTGAAGTCTGGTTATTAGGCACTTCAAGAAGCCTATCAAACGGGATTGCCACTTATCCCCGAAATACTTTCCGTCCTCAACAGAATATGACCCGTGAAGAGGTCTTAGTGGCTCTGGCAAATGGACTGAAGTATACCGTCAGTGGTTCAACCCCAACAATTATTCAGTACTACACCGATGCGGCAGCAATTAGCAGTTCCGCTGGCGATGCTGTTGCTGCCATCAGCGCAAGGTGGGTAGTAGTGAACTATCGCGATATCCACGTCCTCAATCCCATTCGTATGTTACCCATCCAGAAGTTGCAGCATTGATTTACCAGACATTAGTCGATGCTGAACGAGTCAGAGCAGTTGATGGCATCTTTGCTTAAAGCAATCTTAGGATGCACTCTTCCATTTAACTTGATAGTTACCTGTAAAGAATCGGCCTTCTGGACAAGCCACTTGAGGCAATCTATTGAGAATATTGATTCCCTCTTTAGTCGCTAACCAAAGGCTCCATACAAAGAAAAAAATAAGTGAACATATTGTTAGGAAACAAAAGGTGTGCCAAGCAGTAATTGAAGCCTGAGTTAGAGAAAAAATAGTTGAGACATAGCTTGTTTACAATAGGTTAATTATTCAGTTTAATTAAACTGAATAATTAACCTATTGCCTGCCTCGAAGCCCTCCTAAACAGCGCCTCTTAGAGGCTGTCTCTAAAGAAATGTAAAGAAGACGGCGGGGAGGGATCGCTTGCCAAGGAGGATAGATAGATAGAAAGAAAACTTGCGGATAGGGGCGGCTCGTGAAATGAAAAGAAAAGCATATCCATCAGATATCAGCAACCAGGAGTGGGAAATCATAAAATCCTTACTACCTGTAGAGCGAGGGATTGGTCGCCCACGCTACGTCGATTACCGCGAAATTATTAATGGAATTTTTTACGTAGTGCATGAGGGATGTAGATGGCGTGCCCTACCCCATGATTTACCACCTTGGCAGACAGTCTATAACTACTTTCGGTATTGGCAGAAGTTAGGAATATGGCAACAAATACATACACTCTTACGAGAGCAAGTACGGGTAGGTATGAATAAAAGCAATATGCCAACGGCGGGAATTATCGATAGCCAATCGGTGAAAACCACCGAAAAAAGGGGGAAGTCTACGGTTACGATGGCGGCAAACAGGTAAAGGGGCGCAAGCGCTTTATTCTAGTTGATACGTTAGGATTACTATTTGCCGTTATAGTGACGGAAGCCAACTTTCCCGAACGGCTAGGGGGTGCCGCGGTCGTGATGGAAGCGGCACAAGCAACCGATAATTTAACGCTAATTTGGGTTGACCAAGGTTTTAGTGGTAAGAACTTTGAGCGGGTAATTAGCCAATTGTGTGCCGCAAAGGTAGACGTGGTTTGTCGGACTGAGCCAGGCTTTCAAGTATTACCGAAGCGGTGGATTGTGGAGCGGACATTTGCGTGGTGGAATCAATACCGCCGCCTTTCTAAAGATTATGAACTCTTACCGGAAACAAGCGAATCCATAATTTATACAGTGAGGATTCGT
>DATNQT010000051.1:0-2446 GCA_036703885.1 Candidatus Sericytochromatia bacterium | reverse complement strand
TGTTGCTCCTCCGCTTGAAGTACTTCTATTCCTACTCCCTTCACTCTATCCCCCTGCCTTCACTTTGAGAACTTGCAATAGCGAAAATCCTTGCTCCGTAATCACGGCAAGGTTATGGCTCGAAACTGGAGCAGCATTGATACACTAAGCCTGTAGGGATGAGTTCACCCCATGCCAGAAGCCAAACAAAGAGCGATCGCCAATGAAGACGATCTCATCCAAATCTTCCCGCGATCGCTAATTCTCACAAGTCAAGCAAAAATTTTGTTCATTGGTCATTGGTCATCGCTGAGAATACTTGTTTTCAAGTAGACCTAAGAGAACGAAACTCCAAAGCGTCGCAACTGGCAGAACAAAAGGTAATACTACTGCTGTGGTGATGTAAAGCTGTAAGCTCGCTACTCCATAAACAGCAGTAGCACTAGCGAGTAGCAGCACCGATTTACCCTGTCTTTCAGGGAAAACGAATAAGAAAAGCTTCTCTTTTGCGGTTTGTTTTTCCTGTTTTGCCTTCTCTAATGCTAATATCATTCCCTTGCCCAATAATGCTGCTATTACCATCAACCAAAGGTCAGGAATTGGGGTAACAATTCGCTGATTTAAGAAATGGTGAATCATGTAAGCGTGAGCTTCACCGCCGGGGAATATCTTGCGCCTATCTGGAGGAGTTGCTTGAGAACGCCAGTACCCAATTGCGGCTGGTACTGGCAAATTATCCATACCATCACCGAGAACTCCAGCTTCACCATAACCTCCTGGTGCAATCAGCACTATTGGCGGCTGTTCTTGGCGTAGTGCTGGAGAATCAACCGGAGTTTTTAGTAATTTCCAGGCTGGGATGCGCTGATAGACTTGCTCAGGCGGAATTGAGAAGTCAAAGATGGGTTGCAGCCACATTTGCCTCAATCCATAAGACCACCTTGTTAGAGGCTGCAATCGATCTTTGGGCGAGAAAGTAGTCTTATAATCTTTGCCAGTAGTACGAGCAACGTAGGTTTTCACCTGAGCGAGCAAATTTTCCGAAGATGGCAACTGCGGTGACGGCGAGTTACTAGATTTCTCAACGTTTAGCTGATGAGTTAACGCCATTAGGTAAGATAAAGTCGGACGGTGAGAGGGAGAATCCTGGAGTGGCTGAACTCTCATATGGACGGGTCGATCGCCGATTCCACGCATATCACCTTGTAAGCTCCAGTTGGGGTGAGCAAGCTCCGGCAATACATCAAACCATCCTTCAGGATCTTGAGGTCTACTGGCAAACACAAACCATGTTCCCTGTTTTTGCACGGCGGCACGAATGGCGGCGGCAAGTTTTGGGTCGTTTTCTTGTTGATAGCGGTCTAGAAGATAATCAATGCCGATAACTTTGGCATTCATTGCCGAAAGCTTGTTAATTAAATCGGCAATATAGGTACGATCTAGGGGTTTTGGGTCAGAGATTTTAGCCTGTTTGACAGATTCCTCGTCAATTGCCACCAGAAGCACAGGCGGTTGCTTGGCGATGGGAACTTGGTTGGTAGTCTGGCGATAGACTGATTGAACTAATACTCGTTGCTCTAATAAGAAGCTCTGTATAGGAAGCTGCCAGCTAATTAATGCCAAAGCACTTAGGGCGATCGCTTCTTTTTGTGTCGGCAACCAGCGCTTCAGCTTGACTCTCCAGCCAAAAGGTTTGAAGCGAAACGGCTGTGCCTCAGGATGCCGAAATAGGGAAGGGATTAGGTAAGCACTAGGGTAGGTCAGATGTTTCTCTAACTTGAGATACTGACAGGCGGTTAGCAATGCCTCGTGAACATCTGTGTACTCTACCTTACGCTCATCGGTGTACTCCGCCAGACGTTGGAGGAACCGCACCAGAAATTCTTGAGCGACGCGATTATGAACTGGCTCTCGCATCACCGCCACCTGACTCAACCCCAGGTTAATCAGGGAGTTGGCAAGGCTGAGTCCACTACAGGAGTTAAACAAAGCAAACTGCAATCCCCGTTCCATTGCAATTGTCAGGGGTTGGGCGATTTCCTGAAGGAATAGGGAAACACCTGGAGCGATCGCTAATTCTCCTCCAGTTAGTGCCGTTTCATTACTGTGTCCGGCAAAAAATAATACATCCCAGCCCCGTTCATCGGTAATGGCATTGACAATTTCAGCTTTTAGTGCATCTTTATCATCTCGTCCCTTTTGCCAGCCAACAAACTCAACTTCAGCGATAGCAGAAAGCGATCGCACGGCTTCTTTGTCCGCTTGAAAATTTAAGCCCGTATCATCTCCTAAAATCGCCAAAACCCGCGCCCGACGATTCCGATTTGGAGGCGTCACCGTTGTTCTCTGAATATTTAGCGGGGTGCGGACAATCCGAATCTTACCTTTAGCGGCAAATTCTGTCCCCATTTCCCACGCTTCCCACGGTAGGCGTGCCAAATCCAGGGGGTTGCAAGAAAGAAAAACA
>DATNQT010000050.1:0-6183 GCA_036703885.1 Candidatus Sericytochromatia bacterium | reverse complement strand
GATTACCAATACACGCTGTTGTTGTAAATCCAGGTTATTTTGCTCGATAAACGCGATCGCCTCTTTTTCAATTTGCTCGCAGAGTTGCTGACGCTTCTGGTTAATTTGTTCGCACTGCATCGCCCGTTCCAGCGCTACCCCAGCATCGGTTGTGGTCAGCAGTTCAATTACAATCTGGGGGTCTGCTAAACGACCGATCGCATTAATCCTCGGACCCAGCTTAAAGCCAATATCCTCTGGCTTCATCGCTTTTTGCTCTTCGCTCACCCCAGACATTTGTATTAAAGCTTGGATACCTGCAAGCTCAGATTTGGGAAGCAACCCCAAGCCTCGCTTTAACCAGCGCCGATTGATACCCGTTAAAGGCGCTAAATCGGCAATGGTTCCTAAAGTAAATAATTCTAAAAGCTGAGAAGTCAGACCCTGAAGCTTACCCAATTCTTGCGCCAGACAAACGGCTAAAACATAAGCCACACCAACACCAGCAAGCCCTCGATACGGCGAAGATTCGTCAAGCTGTTTTGGGTTAAGGATAGCATCAGCTTCCGGCAGTTCGGGTGGTAGGTCGTGATGGTCAGTAATAATCACCATCATTCCCAGTTCTGCTGCTCTGGCGATCGCTTCATGGGCAGAAATCCCATTATCAACCGTTAAAATCAGTGCAACCCCTTCCTCTGCAAACTCCTCAACTATTCGCGTATTAATGCCGTAGCCGTCTTTCATGCGGCTGGGAATCGCGTAGTCTACATCCGCACCTAACCAGCGGAATGCTCGAAGTAGCAAAGCCGTACTCGTCATACCGTCGGCGTCATAGTCTCCGCAGATGGCGATTTTATCTTGATTGGCGATCGCCTCTTTGAGCATCTCCACACTAATTTCCAGGTCAGGAAATTCATCAATCGGTGCGGGCATGACCTGAGATTCTGGGTATAAATACATCTGTGCCTGTTCCGGTGTCTCGATTCCCCGGTTAATCAGCACCTGACCCAAGAGCGGTGAAAGTCCCGTAGCTTGAGCTAGTTGGGCAGCTTGGATGGTCTGGGAGGATGGTGCGATTTGCCACCGTTGGTTAGGCAATTGCTTAAACGCTCTGGATTCAGGATTGAGTCTGTCTTGCACTGAATTTGACGAAATTGACTGTTGGCTACGGCTAGTCTACAGCACTCAGGCAACCTTTCTTTTTGCCTCTTCGATCAGCTCTGATTTTAGACAAAAAGTGGTTTTTGCAGCTAACGTAGCACATCCATTGGACGAAAGCGACGCTTTAGGTGAGATGTCACTGACTTAAGCGAAGAGTTGTCATTTGATGGAAAAACCCTGCTTGGGGGACGGAGTGCCTCCCCCAAACCCCCTGCACAAGGGTTTAAGGGAAATGTCACCGAGTTAAGCGAAGAGTTGTCGTTTGATGGAAAAACCCTGCTTGGGGGACTTTCCCCCAAACCCCCTATTGGGGGACGGAGTGCCTCCCCCAAGCCCCCTGCACAAGGGTTTAAAGGGGTGACTAGAGTTCTTAAGTCAGTGCCATTCGCTTTAGGTGAGATGCTGCGCGACTATATGCGGTAACTCTCTCCGAGCTACCTTAAAAGTGTCAACAATTTGTTTTTCTGAGAGCTGAGACGGTATAGGTGAGAAGAGAGCGTTATCCTGACGTGTCCATCCTTCCTCAAATCGAGATAGAGCTTGGTGAAGCCAGTCTAGGTCAACAAATTCTTCTGCTTGCGCGATCGTGTAACTGATGTATTCCGAGTTTTCCAGGTGAACGGTTAAGACAACAGGAGAATACACACTAAAGCACAAATTATAGAGAGCCTGATAGTGTTCTAGGGGCAAGCTGCCTTGGATGAGGACATTGGCAATTCCATCTTCTATACCAATGTTGAAACTATCAATGGTTTTAGGTGTGTACATTGTCATGACTCTAAGTCTCGCTTCTTAATCTCTTCCTCTGTTTGCTTCTTTGCCTTGTCCAGCTTATCTTCCATTGCATCCAAGCATTCATGTGCTCGTTTGCGATCGCCCTTATTGGCTTGGTACTTTGCGCTTTCCAAATCGTTATGGACTGCTGGCATGAAGAATTTGAAGAAGTCTTGCATGAAAATGCTGCCCTGATGTTGTTTTCTGGTAGCTCCGCCTCCACTTGATTTTATAGTTGTTAATCCGTATCATCTACCAGTTTGCGTTAGGGGCGACGTATGCGTCGCCTCTACCGAGATTTTGAATTCGATGAATTCATCGAAGCGGGTTGCCACGGGTGCATCTTTGTCAGGACGCGAGCGCTTGCGCGAGGCATTAAACAACCTCGGCTTTTCGCTACCTTAACAAGCGATACCGACCATCCCCCGCATCCACTCGACTATATCGGCAATACTCTGACTCGGCGTGAAGAATTCCAGGGGGATGTGGTCAAAGCGTTGCCCTGTGATAACACAAATCTCCCGCCCGAATTTGCTTAAGACTGTAAGGAATGCCTCGTGTAGGGGCACGACAATGTCGTGCCCTCATCTGGTGTGGCTTGTCGAAGTGCGGCAAAAGTGGATGTGATTTGTCGTACTCAACCAGGATTTCAGGTATTACCAAAACGCGCTTATTGTTGAGCGGACTTTTGGGTGGTGGAATCACTACCGTCGCTTAAGTAAGGATTATGAGCTTTTACCGGAAACGATCGAGTCTATGATTTACACGGTTATGATTCGTTGCTAACTGAGACGCTTTGAACAGAGCCTATACTAGGCTAAAGCCGGACTCCGTCCCGCTACGCTAACACCTTTTTGGAAAGACAAGGTGATCGCTCCCAATTTCACTCCCCACTGCCAGGAAAAACCTTAGATAAATCGAGTGATAAATCAGGAAAACAGGGAAGAGCGATCGCCTGATTTGGCAAAACAATTCGCTTCACAGTATAGCCAAAGTTTCCTTGCGAATCTTGATAAGGCTCAGTATAAGTTTCTAAGTGATTTTTTACTAAATTGAATATCCAATAGTCAGAAATGCCCGCTTCTGCATAGAGGGGAAGTTTAACCTCTTGATCGTACTTTAGGGTAGAGTCTGCAATTTCTATAACCAGCAGAACATCATCTGCATTAGGAAGAGCAAAGCGGTAGTTATCAGCTCGTTTTCGCAGAATAGCAAAGTCTGGTTCAGGTTCGCTCTCCGACGGCAAAATAATTGGGTCTTGGCATTGTAGCTTTGCTCGACCTGCTACCAATCGGGCTAGTTCCTCCAACAAATCTCTGCAACAGTTGGTATGAGCTGTGCCTTTAGCCGCCATCTGGATGATTTCTCCACGAATTAATTCTACTCGGTCATCTTCATGGAAGAATCCCAGTTCTGCTAGACGGTGATATTCGTCAAGGCTGAAGCGTTTTGCAGTAGTAAGCGTCATAGTAGCTATGTTTGTGGAGCAAGTCTACTTGGATCGTAATCAAAATTTTAAATTTAGAAAATCATAAAGATTAAGGATAAGACGATCGCAATTACCACAATCAAACCCCCTACGATTTTGAGGGTTGGACGTTGAGATTGATTCTGCTCGATAGGCTTGGAGGAGGCTACAACGGTTAACCGACGAGTTGACTCTAACCACTCTGCTAGCTGTTTAGACTTTGGCAAATCAGAAGGCAGTTTGCGTCGAGCTTCCTGCCATAATGCGATCGCCTTTTCCTGATTGCTTTGTTGGGCGTAGAGGATTCCCAGATTTGCTAGGGTTTGACCTTCTCCATAGGAATCTTTCAACTCACGGAAAATGTCCAAACTCTGCTCATAGCAATCGCTAGCCTTTACCCAGTCACCCTGTCGAGAGTAAACATTAGCGAGGTTACCCATCGCTTTAGCAATACCAGGGTTATCTCCTAACTCGCGGAAGATGCCTAAACTCTTCTCATAGCAATCACTTGCCTTCTGCCAGTCGCTTTGTAGAGAGTAAACATTGCCCAGGTTAGTCAAGGTTTGAGCTTCTCTGTAGCCTGAAGAAATGCGATCGCTCGGAGCATCACTTTCAGGCAAATCCTCTAAGGTGCGGATTGCTTCGAGTGCCAATAAATGAGTTTGTTCCCAGTCAGTCCAGTAGCCATAGATATTAAAAAAGTTAACCAAGTTTTTTGCAAGGGATGCCACGAGTTCCCGCGCTTTGGCTTGGTTAGCCCACTCTATGGACGCCAACACGTTCGTTCGCTCGATCTCAAACCAGTTTAGGGCGGCTAAAAATAACTTCTGCTCTGTCGCTTCTATAGATTGGTTTTTGCCTTCTACCAGGACTTGAGCTAACTGGCGACGAGTCTCCGGGTTCAGAGCTAAATCCATCGCCTCAGACGTTTCAAGATACCAGCGACTAATCCTCAGACGCGCTGCCTGCCGTGCTTCCGATGCTTCTTCTTGGGCTAACTGTCCTCTAGCGAAGAGGCGAACTAAATCATGGAAACGGTAACGCCCCTCGTTCGCAGGTTCCAACAGTTGCACATCTACTAAATGCTTTACAGACTCTTCAGCTATAGCCGACTCAGACTCCAACAAAGCCCCTGCTAATGCTGGGGTAAAGTTTGACCCAATTAGCAGCCCTAGTAACCGGAAAAGGCGGGCAGTATTGGCATCTAACTCCTGATAGCTCAAAGCAAGACTAACTCGCACCGCCAAATCGCTTAGACGCAGTGATAACAGTCGTTCCCGCTCGTCGGCTAGCTTATCGGCACAATCCTCAAATCGCCAGTCAGCCTTATTCTTAAGCGTCCCGGCAGTAATGCGAATCGCTAGAGGAAGCCGACTGCATAGGTCGATGACATTTTTGGCAGCTTCCAATTCGCTTGGTGTGCATACCCCGACCAAGTTCTGTAGCAAGTCTAGAGCTTCCTGTGTCATCTCGTCTACTTCGAGGATGGCAGCGCCTTCTAAGTCAGCAAGTGGTTTGCGCGTCGTGACGATAACGGCACAGGTAGAACTATCCGGCAGCAAAGGACGGACTTGAGCCTCGTCGAGAGCATTGTCTAGTAACACCAATGCCCGTTTGCCAGACAGCAAGGAACGGTAGAGGTCAGACCTCTGTGTTAAAGTTTCAGGTATTGAGCGATCGCCCACACCCAAAGAACGCACAAAGCCAGCCAGTACCTGCGATGGCTCTAGGGGTTGGCTCTCAGTCCCGCGTAGGTTTACATACAGCTGGGCATCTGGGAAATCAGGCTTCAGTTGATAAGCCGCATGAATTGCCAGCGCTGATTTCCCTACGCCCGCCATGCCAGTTAAAACAGAGATATTATGCCCTGTTTCTCCACTCTTGCTTGCCTGTCCAAGCAGTGCTGTCACACTTTCTAGTTCTGCTTGGCGACCCGTAAAATTGGCAATATCAGGAGGAAGCCGATGCAAAGACGCGAACTTTGCCAAGCTACCTTGCAAGATGTTCTTAACTTTGTTGTAGTCACCAACGACAGCACCTTGCACTATGCCGTGAAAGTGCAGTTCGTACCTCGGTTTATCTCTAACCATTGATTGCTCCGGTAGATTGTTAGATGTTAGGTATAACTGAATATGGGACTTTCAAAAAATTAATTATCTACTAAACTTCTTGCTACGAACCCAATACCTAACACCTAACACCTAACACCTAACACCCAACAACTCTCTAAGAAGTATGGGATAATTTAACATCACTCTCCTCAATTATAAGAGCCATCAAAACAACCAAAGCTTCAATGACTGAGGTGCGCTCATTGGGATTAATTTTAACAATTGGAGGGCAATGTTTATCATTCAGGTTGTAGCCCAGATTCATTGTAATATCCTCTGGAGATAGTGCCCCTGGACAATCTGTATGAGTGATGCCAAGCAACATTGGAATGTGTACTCGCTGGTTGATAAACGAGACAATTTCACGAGCGTAGTGAAAAT
The DNA here is from genome assembly GCA_036703885.1 of Candidatus Sericytochromatia bacterium. Lineage (GTDB taxonomy): Bacteria > Cyanobacteriota > Cyanobacteriia > Cyanobacteriales > Coleofasciculaceae > CADCTM01. The sequence goes on along the minus strand of DATNQT010000050.1, from coordinate 309 downwards.
CACTGGGTCGGTTGGCTGCTACTAGCAGAATATAGATGTGAGCATTTTGAATTAACAGATCCCACATAAAATCAAAGCGAGCTTGACCGGGTGCGCCATAGACGTGCAAATTCAGGTTGGGACTGAGCATCAGTCTGCCAAAATCGAAGGCAACGGTAGTTTCTGGCTTCAAGAGAAGTGTATCATCGGTGGCAGGACGGTCTGTGCTTACAACTTCAATTTCACTGAGCGTCCGAACGAAGGTAGATTTACCAGCTCCTACAGCTCCGGCTACTACTGAACGCATGGTTTTCATTCGATTTTGCTCCG
>DATNQT010000049.1:0-4700 GCA_036703885.1 Candidatus Sericytochromatia bacterium | reverse complement strand
TTAGTCCAGAAAATTCTGATGTTTGGTCAGGATTCCCTGATGGCAAAAGCTGCCCTCTATGTTGCCCTAGACTTACGCAAGCAGGTTTACGCTCACCTCCAACGTCTCAATCTCAGCTATTTTGAAACAGCTCAGACAGGTGACTTAACATATCGTCTCACTGAAGACATCGATCGCGTTGGGGAAGTTGTGAATAAAATCTTCCATGACTTTATCCCCTGCGTGTTGCAGTTAATCGTCGTGTTGGGCTACATGATTTATCTCAACTGGCAGCTAACACTGGCGACGTTTTTGGTTGCACCGTTGATGGGTGTTTTAATTGGCTGGTTTGGCGAACAGATGCTGAAGTTTTCCCGCCGCAGTCAAAATCGCGTCTCCAACTTATCTGCTTTAGTTACAGAGGTGTTCAGTGGGATTCGCTTAGTGCAAGCTTTTGCCGCTGAGGACTATGAAATTGCCCGCTTTGCTCAAGAAGCCGAATCCAACCGTCAAGCTAAGTATGCTGCCGAACGACTCAAGGCAATTCAGTTCCCTGTAGTGGGATTTATGTATGCCATGAGTGTGTTGCTGCTGTTTTTCCTGGGTGGTTGGCAAATTTCTATCGGTAACCTGACTGGGGCAAAATTTGTGAGTTATATCGCAGGTGTGGGGCTACTGATTGACCCCATTGCCCATATCACCAGCAACTACAACGATTTCAAACAGGGTGAGGCGTCCGTTGATCGGATATTTGAATTGGTGGCAATTCAGCCAACGGTGGTAGAAAAACCCAGCGCAACTATCTTGCCACCAGTTACGGGGAAAGTGGAATATCGCCATGTGTCCTTTGCTTACCCAGCTAACCCCTCCCAACCCCCCCTTAATCAGGGGGAGCCAGAAGAAATGGAATCCACCTTTACTAAGGAAGGGCAAGGGGGAGTTCCAGTATTGGAAAACCTGAGTTTCCTGGCACTACCTGGAGAGATGATTGCATTAGTTGGACCGTCTGGTGCGGGTAAAACGACTTTGGTTAATCTTCTCCCTCGCTTCTACGATCCCCAAGCAGGGCAGATTTTAATTGATGGCGTTGATATTCAGGATGTAACGTTGCGGAGTTTGCGACGGCAAATTGGGATTGTGCCCCAGGAAAACACACTATTTTCTGGCACGATCGCACAAAATATCGCCTTCGGTCAATCTCAGTTCGACCTGAAAGACGTTCAGGAAGCCGCTAAGATTGCTAATGCTCACCAGTTCATCACCCAATTTTCCCAGGGCTATCATACTTGGGTTGGCGAACGGGGCGTTAACCTATCAGGGGGACAAAGACAACGCATTGCGATCGCTCGTGCTGTCCTCCTCAACCCCAGCATCCTCATCCTTGATGAAGCCACCTCTGCTCTAGATTCAGAATCCGAAGCCTTAGTGCAAGAAGCCTTAGAGCGAATTATGAAAGAGCGGACTGTGTTTATAATTGCTCACCGATTAGCAACTGTGCGTCGTGCCGATCGCATTCTCGTTCTGGAGAAGGGACACATTGTTGAATCAGGAAGCCATGAGGAACTATTAGAGCAAAGTGGTCGTTATGCCAGGTTCTATGCCCAACAGTTTAGCTAAAGGTAATGAAAACGCAGTTATCTCCTTAGATGGCAAGTATCAAAGTTTCTCCAGATAACTCAAGAGGTCAGCCATTTCCTGATGACTGGGCTGGAATTTCGGCATTGGCGGTGTCTGACCACTGGTTACTTGGTGGATCAGGTTAATTTTAGACTTCCGCTGAGAGACGTGCTGCAAGCTAGGGCCTACTCGACCATCTGCTTGAAATCCATGACAACCCGCGCAGTTGATTTGAAAGATGGCATTACCGCGAACAGAATCGCCTTTGAGTGATAAGACATTGTGGATGTAGGGGTCTGAAACCTGAATCAGGTGGGAACCTAAGATGCTTGCGCCGATTATCAGCAGCACCGCGAGTACGATGAAGGTAATCCTCCGAATCGGGATTTCAAGTTGGGCAAGCTGGTTTTCCAAACGATCTCCTATCAAATTGCGAATTATCAAACGTTTTTAATCCAGGTAAGACTGAAAAACCGATCTAGTTATCTAAGCCAGTGAGAACGTAACGGCTTATCGACAAGTATTTCGATTAATAAACATAGCTTAAATTTTATAGAACGAGTAAGCAAGTCCGAGCTTGTCGTTCTGTCTTAGTCAGGTATCCTGTAGCGTAGGTCAATTCTTACAGTTGAGCCTCTGCCCTTTTGGCGTAAGAGCTAGTAGTATGAGAACTGGGTAAAAAAACTTATAACTCTAGGAGAACTATCGTGGTAGAACCGTTGCTTGTAGGTATTGTTCTTGGTCTAATCCCAGTTACCCTCGCCGGACTATTCGCTGCGGCTTATATGCAGTACAAGCGCGGCGATCAGCTGGGAATTAATAAGTAAAAAATGAGGGAGTGGGGAATGGGGAATGGGGAATGGGGAATGGGGGATAAAAAGGAAAAATTCCCTTCGTCCTCCCTTTCCTTAAGACTCCACCCTTTGTCCCAACTCCCTACTCCCCACTCCCAACTTCCCTACTCCCTACTCCCCACTCCCCAGCCTACAACGGACGATAAAACGTCAAGGCGCTGTTACCATAGACTTTTTGGCGACAGATTTCGAGGGTGGAAAACAGGGGGGGTGTAAACTTGTTGGGACTGTGCTCTACTGCTAGTTCACCATCCTCAGCGAGTAGCTGGTACTGAGCGATCGCTTCTATCACAGGCTGATACAAGTTACTAGCATAGGGGGGATCGAAGTAAATATGGTCAAACTGCTGACCTGCAAGAGTTTTTACTCGCCCCACCACATCCCCCTGCACAACCTGAAACTCCTGTTCGGGCTTGGCAACCTGTTCCCAGTTCTGTTGAATAATAGTGCAAGCTTTACTCCATTTTTCGATTCCGACCACCAAAGAAGCTCCTCGACACAACGCCTCTGCACCCATTGAACCCGTACCCGCACACAAGTCCAGCCATCGGCAATCGGTGATCCTGCCTTGCCAAATATTAAATACCGCCTCTCGCACCCGCGCTAGGGTAGGACGAGTTTCTTGCCCCGGTAAGGTTTTTAACTGGCGATTGCCGTAGATTCTCATTTATACAAGAACTGTGGTCATTGGTCATTGGCAAAACAACGGACAACTAACAAAGCACTAATGACTAAGAACTAATGACTCCGTGAAGCGGTTGACTTGAGTGACAAAGTTAGACAAAATATGCAGCCCTGTCGTGGAAGATTTTTCGGGGTGGAACTGCACTGCCATGAGGTTGTCGCGTGCGATCGCAGCTGTTACTGTCTGAGAACCATGAGTAACTGTTGCTGCCCGAATGTTGAGGTCAATTGGGTCAACATAGTAGGAATGGACGAAATAGACTCGCGGAGTGCCAGATAATTGCTGCCAAAGTGGGGAATGGGGTTGAGTAAACTCTAGTTCGTTCCAACCCATGTGAGGAATGGTAATTCCTGGTTCTGGACGGAAGCGGCGCACCGTCCCAGGAATAACTCCCAATCCCGGTTCTTTACCTTCTTCACTATTCTCAAATAGAATTTGTAAACCTAAGCAAATGCCTAAGAAGGGTTTGCCACTAGCAATGGCTTGTTTGATGGATTTCTCAAGTCCGCGCGATCGCAAATGTTGCACAGCAGGGTCAAACGATCCCACACCAGGTAAAACCACTGCATCCGCCCGCTCAATATCTGCTGGTGAATCAGTCACTTTAGTCATCGCACCAGCTTTCTCCAAACCTTTGCAGGCAGAGTGCAGGTTTCCCATGTCATAGTCCACAACGGCAATCACTGGCATTAACCTGCTCTCCCTTACATTTACTAAAGTCATCTCTATTTTAAGTTGCCGTCTATCTTCAATGAACGGAAAAATTCTACTGACCTCTTTTCAAACCTGGTTGCCCGATCAAACTTCTAACTCTTCCGACGATCTGTTGGAGGAAATTGCCAAACTGGATGTCTCTCCATCCTTAACCTTCTTGAGACAGTTGCCTGTTGATGTTTCCGAAGCTAGCCAGCTTGCGATCGCCAAAATTGAAGAACTGCAACCCAATAGCATTATCTGCTGTGGTATGGCGGCGAAGCGTAAAAAATTAACCGTTGAAGCTTGTGCGACTTGTGGATATGCCTCAACTCGCATCCGTTTATACAGTTATTGCTTGTCCCTTTGTAGAATTGTGCGATTAAAAAAACTTCAAAATCTTCTACCAATTCTACTAGCAAAAAGTAATCAACCGGATTCAATTTTACTCAAACCTTCAGTGGATTTAGAGAAATTAGTAGCTAGCTTATCTGTCACTGAGATTAGCCACGAGGCTGGGAAATTTGTTTGTGAGGGACTTTATTATGAAGTTTTAAAGTATTTACGAAAATGTAACCTAAATGTCTCCTGTATCTTTGTCCACGTTCCTGTTCTAACTCAAGAGAATTTGCCTGATATTGTTGCGGATTTTCGGTTAATTATGCAGCATATGGCAAATGTCATGCCACACTAACGACCCAGCAACTGCTGACGCCTAGCTCTTAAGAACGCCCGAATTGGAAATTGATAAAACTCCATAACCAGCCATCCCACAATTGCCAGATGGGACAAAAAGGTTAATCCAGTCCAAACGAAGGGTAGCCAAGACAAGGCACTATCAGGACTTGAGGGGAATGTGTAAGCCGATAGCC
>DATNQT010000048.1:0-3392 GCA_036703885.1 Candidatus Sericytochromatia bacterium | reverse complement strand
AAGTCAATCGGCTGAATTTGGATATCCTCACGGCTGAGTCGGCTATAAGCTAAAAGGTCAGAAATTAGGGTGTCCATCTGCACTGCCGACTCAACGATGTAATGGGCGTAGTCTTGCCCGGTTGAGTCTATTTTGTCGCCGTAGTCTTCCAGTAAGGCTTGGCTAAAGCCTTGCATAGTCCGTAAAGGGGCACGCAAATCGTGAGAAACCGAGTAACTAAATGCTTCTAGCTCGGCATTAGTTTCCTGAAGTTTAGCAGTACGATCGGCTACCCGTTCCTCTAGTTCAGTGGTGTAGTCCTGAAGTTGTTCCCGGAGCTGGGACTGCCGCAATGCGATCGCGAGTTGAGCCGCGACTTCTTGAGCGATTTGTTGGTTTTCCTCAGCAAAGGCGGCTTTTTGACTAGCAGCTAGCTGAAGTTCACCAATAAGATTTTCTTCAACTACTAGGGGTATCGTCAGGATGCTACGAGCATTTCCCTCTAGCAGGCGCTGCCAAATCAGGAAACTTGACTCAAGCGCTGTAATATCCTCGATATAACGGATTTCTTGTTGTAATTCAGTACCAGCAACGTCGTCAATAGGTAATGTCATACCTTCTGAAAGTGTCAACTCTCCATTCCCACTTCCTGCTAGTACTTGGGCTGTGCCTGCTTCAAAGTTGAATAAGACGACAAAAGCCTGTTGACAAGGCACTAGCTGACGCATTCGTGAAAGAGCTGCGCCAATCAGGGCTTGGGGCGACTCGGCTTTCAAGATGTCACGGTCAATTTGATGTAGGGTTACCAACCTATGGGCAGAGCGGCGCAGTGCTGCTTCGCTTTCTCGCAACGCCTCAGCCTGTTGTTGGGCAACGGCAAGACCACGTCCATAGCTCTTAGCCACGGCCAGCAGTTGTCGTCTAGTGAAGAATGCGAGAATACCTCCTATCCCAAGAGATAAGCTGATACGGGTGACAAGCAACCCCTGAGTTGTTTTTTGAAGGTCATGAGTTCGGCGATTCCGTAGCTGCTCTTCAGTTTTAATGAACGATGCCATCTCAGCTCGAATTGTATCCATCAGCTTTTTGCCTTGAGCATTTATGGCATAAGCTTGGTAATCTCCTCCCTGCTTCCTGAGGGCGAGCATCTGTTGAGCGTAGCGGTTCCACTCCTGGTAATCTGTTTGCAACTTCCTGAGACGCTGAACTTGAGAGGGATTGTCTGAAATCAAGCGCAGAAATTGCTCGAAGGTAGAAGCGAGTTCCAAACTCCCTTGTTCGTAGGGTTCGAGAAACTCAGTATTACCCGTAACCAGATACCCACGTAGCCCGGTTTCCATATCAACGAACAGTTTCTCCGTGTGATTCGCTTCAGCAATCACGCGATCAGTATGCCTAACCCACTCCATTGCTGAGGTGAGTTGATTAACCTGTCCGATCAAGCTGACAGCTAATAAGAGCATTAGGAGTAATGGCAAGACCAACGCCAGAGCAAGTTTGCGTTGAAAGCTTGTTTGGGAAATCTGAGACACAATTCCACTCTGCCCAAGTTAAACTACCTATTTAAATAAGATCGTCTATTGATATAGAGTTTTTACCCCCTCAGAGGGGTGAACTATTTTCTGGCTATTCCTTTTCATCATCTTCACCGTTGCTCAGGAAGCTGTCTTTGTTGAAAAATATCTTGATAGACACATTCCCTCTATTGATGGATTGTTAAAATCCATTTAAATCCTATAGTTAACCGCTATGACTGACACCGTCTTAGACGTTCGTAACCTGCAAGTTGAATTCCAAACCGATGAAAGGCGAGTTGTTGCTGTTGACGGCATTGACTTTAAGCTGCATCGTGGACAGACCCTAGGAATTGTAGGTGAGTCGGGTTCAGGAAAATCTGTGACTTCACTAGCTGTGATGGGTTTAGTGCCGAGTCCCGGCAAGATTAGCGGCGGTGAAATTTACTTCCGTGGTTCGGCAGAGGGGTCAGAACCCGTGAATCTACTGCAACTGAGTCCCAACCAACGGCGGTTATACAGAGGGGGAGAAATCTCCATGATTTTCCAGGAACCGATGAGTTCCCTCAACCCAGTGTATACCTGTGGGTTTCAGTTGACTGAAGCGATTCGCCAACACCAGAATGTTTCCCCAGCCGAGGCGCGGCGTCAGGCAATTGCTGGTCTTCAGGAGGTCAAGCTTCTGCCCAGTGATGGAGAATTGAAGGAGCGCTATCTAGAAGAATTTCGCAAGGAAAACCCTGGTCAACCCATACCAGGGGAAAAGGAAATCAACCATGAAATCAACTCTTCAAAACTGGCAATTCTAGATCGCTATCCTCACGAGCTTTCGGGCGGTCAGTTGCAGCGGGTAATGATTGCGATGGCAATCTCATGCAACCCAGAGGTATTGATTGCAGACGAACCTACCACAGCCCTCGATGTCACGGTACAGGCAACAATTCTCGATTTGCTCAGGGAGTTGCGGGACAAGCGGGGAATGTCGATGATTTTTATCACTCACGACTTGGGGGTAATTGCAGAAATTGCCGATAGTGTGGCGGTGATGTATCAGGGAAAAGTTGTCGAAAGTGGCGAAGTTTTGCAGATTTTTTCTCATCCGCAGCATCCTTATACGAAAGGGTTATTAGCCTGTCGTCCTCGCTTAGAGGGGCATCTACAATACTTGCCGACTGTCTCTGACTTTATGGAGGTTGTCACTACTGCTAGGGGTGAAGTACAGATTCAAGAAAAAACTACGGATTTTAGAGATGCGATCGCAGGTGTCTTAGAAAAGGACAATATTGCTACTGCTGAAAAGCAAGCGCAACGAGCGATAGAACTGCAATCAAAATCTCCTCTAGTTAGCGTCCGCGACCTTCAGGTAGGCTTTCCAGAGCGGGGTGTATTCGGTAGGGCTAAACGCTACATCATGGCGGTGAATGGTGTTTCGTTTGATGTGTATCCGGGGGAAACTTTAGGATTAGTGGGAGAATCGGGTTGTGGCAAATCAACCCTCGCCCGGACGTTAATCAGATTAATCGAACCGATGAGCGGTGCGGTGCAATTTGAAGGTCAAGATATCAGCCACCTCAAGGGTAAGAGCTTGCGGCAATTGCGCCGAGAGATGCAAATTATTTTCCAAAATCCGTTTAGCTCTCTCGACCCCCGGATGAAGATTGGGGAAACGGTAATGGAGCCGTTGTTGATTCATGATAAAGGGAGTCCTAAAGTACGTCGCGATCGCGCCGCTTATCTTTTAGAGCGTGTCGGTTTAGATCCGAAGTTGATGGGTCGTTATCCTCACGAGTTTTCTGGGGGTCAGCGTCAACGGGTGTGTATTGCTAGGTCACTGGCACTGAATCCCAAGTTCATTATCTGCGATGAGTCGGTTTCAGCTCTGGATGTTTCGGTACAGGC
>DATNQT010000047.1:0-14420 GCA_036703885.1 Candidatus Sericytochromatia bacterium | reverse complement strand
CATGAACGTCGGTGTGCCTACGTTCATCACCGCTAGTTCCTGGTTTAGCCGCATATTTGGTGCAGCGTACATCGCTGGTGTGATGCCTGTACAAGGCTCTGTGAAAGCTTCCACTGGCGACGTACAGGATTTCGCCTCGTGAGCGATCGCACTCAGCATACCATCTGCATTTGCCGCCAAACGAATCGTTTGCTCGGTTTCAGAGCGATGTCCGGCGTTAGCGGTCATCTGCCGTCGGTGGAGGACAACCTTAAGTGGACGCTGGAGTTGACGTGCCGCCGCCGCCGTGAGAATCCCGTGGGGCCAGGGGAAGGCTTTGGAACCGAAACCGCCACCGAGGAAAGGCGTAACAATGCGTACCTTTTCCGAAGGAATACCGAATAGTTCAGCGTAGGTGCGCTGGGTGCCCATCACCCACTGGGAAGGTTCGTAGACGGTGAGCGAGTCCTGCCCTTGCCATTGGGCAATGATGGCATGGGGTTCCATCGCTGCGTGTAGTTCTGTAGAGGTCGTATAGGTCGCCTCTATCTTTGCAGCTGCGCCTGCCATTCCTGCCGCAAACTGCCCCTTCTCGAACTTAAACTCCTCACCCATCTGGGCTGGAGCTTCTTTGAACGTTGCGTTCTTCGCTTCAACTAATGGCTTTTGCGTCTCGTATTCAACTTTAACAAGGTGTGCGGCGTGACGCGATCGCTCAAACGTATCTGCCACCACCAAGCCGATAATTTGCCCGCCATAGTGAACTTTATCGTCTGACAGTGGCAGACGCGCCTCATAGATTTTTGAGGTCATGAAGTTATTGGCGGGCATGAACACCTTAGGAGCATTTTTGTGGGTGAAGACTGCCATTACCCCCGGTGCCCGTTCTGCTGCGCTGGTATCGATAGTTTTAATGCGCCCGTTAGCAATGCTGGCAGTCACCAGATAACCGTGAACCAGTCCCGGAATCTGGTGTTCGGCGGCGTAAGTAGCCGTTCCCGTGACTTTAGCCCGTCCATCTTTGCGGCTAACATCTGTGCCAATCACCTTGTTCATGCTACACCTCCTCCTTTTGCTGACACCGCGAGCGATCGCTTAATGGCTCGTTTAGCTAATTCAACTTTGAAGCCGTTGTGAGCAAGTGGCTTGGCTCCCTGTAGGGCAATGTCCGCTGCCTGCTGGAATGTTTCGGCATTGGCGGGTTTGCCAATCAAAAACTTCTCCGCCTCTGTGGGACGCCAAGGCTTGTGGGCAACGCCGCCCATTGCCAGACGTGCATCCTTAATGCGATCGCCTGCCAAGTCAACAGCAGCAGCAACGGAAACCAGCGCGAAGGCATAGGAAGCCCTATCCCGCAGTTTGAGATATACGCCAGACTTGGCAAACGGTGAGGCTGGCAGCACTACAGCCGTAATCAGTTCCCCTGGCTCCAGGTTGCTGTCCCGCTGGGGCGTGTCGCCTGGTAGACGATGGAAGTCCGTGAACGGAATCTGCCGTTTGCCTTTCGGTCCTTCCACTTCCACAATGGCATCCAAAGCCGCCAGGGGAACGCACATATCAGAGGGATGAACAGCCAAGCATTGGTCGCTGGCTCCAAAAAGCGCGTGCATTCGGTTAATACCCATTGCCGCAGGACAGCCGCTTCCCGGTTCCCGCTTGTTGCAGGCAAATGCCGTGTCGTAGTAATAGGGGCAGCGAGTGCGTTGCAAGAGATTACCGCCAACAGAAGCAACGTTGCGAATTTGCTGAGAGGCACCGGAGAGAATTGCCCTAGATAACATCGGATAATTGCGTCGGACATCGGGATGGTCAGCTACTGCCGTATTGCTCACCAGTGCGCCGATCCGAAAACCGCCCCCAGCCATCGGTTCAATCCGTTGCATCTCCAGCCGAGAAATGTCAATAAGCTGCGATGGCTCATCTAGGAAGACTTTCATGCGGTCAACCAGATTCGTGCCACCCGCAATGAACAGTGCATCGTTGTTAGTAGACGCCCGTTGAACCGCATCTTTGACAGAAGTGGCGCGGATGTAAGAAAAGTTTTTCATGTGGGCATTTCCTTTGGTTCACTGACCATCACCGCTGCGGCAGGAGAGGGAGGCGTTTGTCCGGCTGCCTGCTGTACGGCGGCGACGATGCCGTTGTAAGCGCTGCACCGACAGAGATTGCCGCTCAACCGCTCCTTGATTTCCGCCTCAGAGAGTCCAGCCAATTGCGGGGGATTGCTCAGATCCGGAGTAATGGCGCTGGCACAGCCCCGTTTGATTTCGTCGAGTAGGGCAACCGACGCGCAAATCTGTCCTGGTGTGCAGTAGCCACACTGGAAGCCATCGTTATCGATGAACGCCGCTTGCACCGGATGGAGGACATCGCCCTTTGCGAGTCCTTCAATAGTGACAATCTTCTTGCCCTCTTGCATCACAGCTAAGGTGAGACAGGAGTAAGCTCGTTGTCCATCGATGAGGACTGTACAGGCTCCACACTGACCGTGATCGCAGCCCTTTTTGCTGCCTGTGAGTTCCATACGTTCACGCAGGGCATCCAGCAGGGTTACTCGTGGCTCGATAGTGAGCGATCGCGGCTCACCATTCACAGTGAGCTTGACAGCCATTTCGCCTTCAGGAGATTGGGCAGAACGCCCTTCCTGAGCTGCTGTTGCCTGATTGAGCAATGAGGGAGCGGCGATCGCCGTTCCTGCTGCGGTCAGCGCCTGTCCTAAAAAATTCCGCCGGGACGTTCGTTTCGCTTTTCCTTCATGGTGTTTCATCGTATTGCACCTTCAGTTTGCGTTCAATCTTGTCAGTAGCAGCAAATTCTTGTACCAGACTGTCATTCAACATCATCTACCTTAATCATTACTGTATTGGATTTGAACAAAATGACAATGCGGCAGGAATATACTTCGATATAGAAAAACGGGCGTTGCTGAACCAAAATATGAATCACGCGATCGCTTCCAGCTTACGGGCGTGACGCGCCAAAGCGTGTCACTGAGCCATACTTAAGATAATGTATTAATACACATAAACTGAATCGCACCCTTGCTGTTTCGCCCATTGCTCAACAGACTGCATCAAAAGCCGTCCAGCGCCGCAACTCCGATAAAGTTCATTCACAATTAAACCGTCTATTTCTGCCCGCCGACCCGTCAGTAATGACTCGGAAATATAGACGTGTACCCAACCAACAATTGATTCATTTGGTAAATAGGCAACGTACACCACTCGTTCTGCGTCTTGTTCAAATCGCTTGAGACGTTTTTGCACGTCCTGTTCGGAAGTTGAGTAGCCTAATTCTTGACACAGCAGGGCAATAGACGCAATATCTTCCGTCGTTGCTGACCGAATTTGTACCTGAACTCTATTCTCTCGCTTCCAGCCCAACGTTTCATTCTCCTCAAACTTAATGTACTACGACTTCACAACAGCGCTCGACTTGATGAGTGTCTTTGTCCCAGAGTGATTAAATTTGCTTGCCTTGCTGGAGTAGTTGTGGAATACTCCTACTATGAACTCAAAAATACAGTAAGTACAGCGATATACTGTGTTTTGTATATAACGTCTCGGATACTGATATTTAATCCAGCACTCGCGACTGTTCAATCTTGTCTTCCTTAAAATTTTTGACACGAACTGACTTTTGAATTTTCTTAACTCCAAGAATGCCGAACCCTTTAACAATAGGGGAGCAAACGTCAGTCGGGACTAGACTTTTAATCGCTGTTCCTGTAAACTACGTTAAATCGATAAGAATACTGGGCTATCTATGGGAAATGCTAAAAGAGTAAGCGAGCAACTAAGCGCTGCTGGACAACTTACTCCCGATCAATTACAGCAGGCAGAGCAACAAGGATTTAAGTCAGTGCTGAATCTTCGTTCTCCTGGTGAGGCGGGCTATCTGAGTGACGAACAGCAACAGTCAGAGGCGGCAGGTTTAAAGTACGCTTCTGTTCCCCTAACACCGTCAGAACCGAATCAGGAACTTGTGGAGAAGGCACTTCAGGAGATTGAAAATTTGCCCAAACCAGTGCTAGTTCACTGTGGGGCAGGGGCTAGGGCTGGTGCAATTGCCTTAATTGCCACCGCAGTTCAAGATAATCTGACCTACGAGCAGATTGTCCAACAAGCTCAGGAGCTTGAGCTTAACTTAGACCAACCCCACCTCAAGCAATTTCTTCTTGATCGCTACACAGGTGTTGTTGCAGAACAAAGCTAGGCTAGCACCTTCGCTGATTTGTTACTGGCTACGTAATCTCTATGACGGACTACCAGATGCAAAACCTGCGATCGCCACTGGCTATGTATAGAAGTTATATTGCCTCAATACCTTTAAGTTAAATGCACATTAGCTTAAAGATTTATAGCCTGTTTAATTTTTGCATTTAGGCTATGTTTTATTCCATTCAACTTAGTAGTACTTATAGAAAACCTAGCTAATTTTATTTAAATAAATTCGATAGTTTTTCTATTTCAATTGTCCAAATTTCAGGTACATTAAGAGAGACAGAAACATTGGCTGCTAGAAACAAATAATAAAAAGCTTGATATTCATTCAGGCTATTTAATTTCTTTGCATTCAAGTACATCACTTTTATTAGGATGAAAAGCATGAAGAAGAAGGTCATCAAAGGAAAAATTATTAGGGTAAAGGCAAAATTTCTGGTATTCATTGCCTCATTGTTAGCTGTAGCGATCGCAATACCACTGCTGCCGTTTTCACCAACAGTCGCGCAGACCCCAACTAAAATTCAATTTGTCTCGCCCGATTGGGTTGCCACTAACGCCAATGACCCCAATCTTCGTATCCTCGATGTCCGAATTAATCCATTTGACTACTTCACCGGACACATTCCCAAGGCCGTTCACCTTGCTGAAAATACCCTGCGGGGACCGAATGGTGTTCTGCCCGTACAGTATTGGCAACCTGAGAAATTAGTGCAGACATTATCCCAAGCTGGAGTGACAGACAATAGCCGCGTATTAATCTACTCCGATGCGCGAGATGTCTTAGGTGCAACGATGGTCGCTTATACTCTAGAACGGTTGGGACATACTAAGGAAGTAGCAGTACTTGATGGTGGATTTGCAGGGTATGAAGCCAGTCAACCTGTAACCAAAGAATTTCCTAAGTACCAGCAAGGAAAACTAACGTTACGAGATAACAGCTCGATTCGGGTCACTTTAGATGAAGTGAAAAGCTTGATTGGCAAACCGAGAGTCACGTTCATCGATCCTAGACCGCCAAAGATATTCCAGGGTGAAGAAAAGATTTGGGTACGCAACGGACATATTCCTGGTGCAAAGAACATTCCTTGGCCTACCTTTACCCTCGGAAACGCTGCTACCGATGAGGGTAATTTTCATCAGTTGAAACCGTTAAGCGAGATTCAGAAGCTTTTAGCCGACCGAGGCATTACTCCAGACCAAGACATCATTGTGACGTGCAGTACGGGACGCGAAGCAACGCTGCAATATGTCGTCCTTAAGCACTTGCTCGGTTATCCCAAAGTGAGAATCTATGAAGGCTCGTGGACTGAGTATAGTGCTCAACCCGACTTGCCAATAGCAACGGGTCCAGAAAAGGCAGTATAGCAACAAAATTCCAGTTACCAGCAGTTTGTCGGTTAGATAATACCCTCCCTTGTCCTCTCAAAAGTAGCTGACGGAGGGTTTATTTCCTTAACAATTCCCCCATGATTTGAAGAATTGAAAATTAATAAAGCTTAGGTATAGCTACTTTTAATGCATTCAAATATCTTATTAAATGTTTCTATTACACACATTTAGAAAGGCAGGTCTTCAACCATGAAACTCAGTACTTTATCGATTGTGGGTCTACTAACCGCGTTTAGTTTAGTGACATCAGTTATCGCTGAAACTGTGAATCCGGAGAGTATTGTTAGTTGCCGTCCAACTCGGCGTCCCGATCGCAAACCGCCAAATCCAGACCAACCCACGACCTAAGTCAAAAGTAAAAAGTAAAAAAGAACGAAGAGACGTATGCATTCAACAGAAGATCATTGGTTTTTTGAGGAGGTCTGGCAATGAGTGATGCTGCCAATATTGCACTCTCACCGAATTCACAAAGCTTGCCTCCACGATCGCAACGTCTGCTGTTAACTCTCATCTTGACTTTACTGGCTTTTGGTGCTGTCACTTTGAGTCGTTATGGTTGGCAACAGAGCGTTTTATTTCTAATGGGTGGGTTGTTTGGTGTAACTTTGTATCACGCCAGTTTTGGCTTTAGTTCTGCTTACCGCAAACTATTTGTTTACCGCGATGTTCGGGGCGTGTTGGCACAGGTATTGATGCTAGCGATCGCAACGGTACTCTTTGCCCCCATCCTTACCAGTGGTTCTGCGTTCGGACGCGAGGTTACAGGTGCAGTTGCTCCGGTTGGTGTGGAGGGAGCAATTGGGGCTTTTCTGTTTGGTGTGGGAATGCAACTGGGTAGCGGTTGTGCTTGTGGCACGCTTTACACGATTGGCGGTGGGAGTAGTCTGATGCTGCTGACCCTACTCACGTTTGGTATTGGTTCGTTTTGGGCGAGTCTCACCGATCGACTTTGGGCAGGATTGCCCGCAACTGAGCCAGTATCATTGATTGGCGTCTGGGGCTGGTATGGCGTCGCTTTACAGCTACTAATATTGTTGGCGATCGCAATCATGCTTTGGCAGTGGAGGAAGGGAGATGCTTCCACTCCAACCACTTTACCCAAGTTCCAGTCCCTCATCCCCAATCCTCGCTCCTTACTTTATGGGTCTTGGTCATTAGCACTGGGTGCTGTTGTGCTTGCCGTACTGAACTGGCTTACCTTGCTCATTGCTGGGCGTCCTTGGGGAGTGACGTGGGGATTTACCCTGTGGACTGCGAAGATTGCTACCCTTTTAGGCTGGAACCCGGCAACTAGTTCGTTTTGGAGCAGTGACATCGGGGCTGAAGCACTTAGCGCTAGCGTGTTTGAAGATATTACGTCTGTAATGAACTTCGGCATTGTCTTAGGAGCGGCGTTAGCAGCCGCGCTAGCGGGTAGACTGGCTCTGAAAAAGCCTGCCTCGTGGCGTGCGATCGCAGCTGCCCTGATTGGAGGGTTGCTGATGGGCTATGGGGCACGGCTTGCCTTTGGTTGTAATGTTGGGGCTTACTTTAGTGGGATTGCGTCTACTAGCCTGCATGGTTGGCTGTGGATTGCATTCGCGTTGCTTGGTACTGGGTTGGGGATTCGCTGGCGATCGCTTTTTCAGCTCTCGAACTAATTTCAGTGATGCCCAATAAAATTGGAGAACCTTTTAGGATTGGAGGATTGTAGGTGACTCAAATTCATAAAAAGAAAACGGCGTTGCAGAATAGAAATATGAATTAGGCTGTGCTATATCTCCAAACCCATAACAGTTAGTTCAGGCGGATGCTCGACCGTAAACTGATAGTACAGCTCTTGAGAGGATTGGGGGAGTAAAGTAAGCGACCATTCTAGGATTCCTAAATCACCCGTCTGAACCTGAGGATTAGAGCGGATGAGACGGACTTTAATTTGCTCGTTGCGACTGACTGGCAATTGCTCGGCTAGTATCAGTTCAGCCTCGCGATCGCGTAAATTTGTAATCACCAACCGATAAGCGTAGGTAGTACGTCGCTGGTTGCCGATCAGCTTCTTGTCTACTTGACGTTCTACCAAATCTCGCTCGATTTTTAAACCTTCGTCAATACCCAAGCTGAGTTCAAATTCCTGACCCGGAGCGATGTTATCCAACTCGGTTGCCCCGACAAAAGTATTATCGCGGAAGATATTTGCTTTGCCAGCTAAGAGGGTAACTCCGGTGAGAGGATTGGTAATTGTGGTTTGAAGGTAAGCCATGCTCACGAGGCGGGGCATGGCAATATACTCGGCACGGCAGGGGTAATCATCGTTGAAAATTGTGGTTTTGTGAGGCGTCCCATCACTGGGAATATTACCCCCATTGCTTACCCCAAAGGTGACGACACCACCCTGTTTATAGACTTGTGCCGTTGCAATTTGGGCTTTCAGATGCTCATACTCAGCGTCCACCATCGCTTCTTCAGGTGTCATTCCTGGAAACGGCATGGCAGCAGACATAGCTGTTGGCGACATTCCCCGTTGTCCTGGATAACTTGCTCGTTGCACATCAATATACCAAGGAGTTAGCTTAGGTGGCAGATTGCCAAGTCCTGGTTTGGCAGTGGAAAGAGTAAGGGCAACTCCCATCCAATCCTCACCACTGCTTTGCTTAATTTCTGCTAAGTAGCTGATGTTGATGGTTTGGCTTGTTGTCGAGAAGCGCAAATCATAAAGTGGCTTCCAGCTGGCTTGACGGACAACATAACAAACCTCTAGCTCAAATTCACCAGCGGATGACGGTTCTACGGCGACAATAATGCTAATACTTTCTTGAGGGCGGGGTGTGGAAATTTGTTGTAACTGTTGGCGAAGTGCCTGTAATTGCTGGTCGAGTTTTTGTTGTTCTCTCTCTTGTTGCGCGATTGCCCTTGAAAACTCGCCGAACTGCTTCCCGACAAAATCCAGCAATTCCCTGATATAGTCCAAGTTCATCTGTTCGGGATCTGGAAATCGTGTCAAGCGCTCTAAGTACTGAGTATTTAAGCTTTTTATAAAATTGCGCTGAAGATTTAACAATGCCAGTTGGTCTTGCACGTCCCGCTTTTGTTCTTCGAGTTCCCCAATTTCCTGCTCCAGTTGAGCCACTCGATGGGCACTCACTTCGGTGGTAAAAGTTCGTTCTGTGCGTATCCCCAACAATCGCACGGCTACCGTACCCTTACCCAATGCCCGAACCGACTCACTGACCAGAGTCACTGGCAGTTGGGGAATAACAAGTTCATGCTCTTCACCAGTCAGTTGTACGACACCCCGGCGCGTTACCAGCGCTTGATTATCGTACACCGTAACCTCACGAATACGGGTGTCTACTGTTTTGTTCATCAGTCCTTTGTCCTTAGTAGTCCTTGGTGATTTGTTATTTGTTGTTTATTGGCAAGGCAATCACTAACAACCAACAACTAACGACCAATGACCAATTCTTTTTAACCTTTCACTGGTAAAATTCCAGCCAAATCTAGAATTTTAGGAATCAAGTCTTCTCGCTTGACTGCCATCATGTGGACACCCTGACAAAGTTGCCGTGCTAGCTGAACTTGCTCGGCGGCAATTTTCACCCCTTCCTGTAAGGGGTCTTCCGCCGCTGCTAGCCTATCAATCACAGCTTGGGGAATGTTGACGCCTGGAACATATTTATTGATAAATTGGGCATTCTTAGCGGATTTAAGCAGAAATATCCCCGCTAAGATTGGCTTGTTACTACCCGCAGCAATCTTATTCATAAACTTTTCCAGCTGCTCGAAATCACTAATCAACTGGCTCTGGAAAAACTGCGCCCCTGCCTCTAGTTTATGCTCAAACCGACTTTGCAAGCCAGACCAACTTTTTAGCTGAGGGTCAATCGCAGCACCTGCAAACAAGTCGGTAACACCATCAGTAAGGGGCTTATCATTAGCATCTGAACCGCTATTGAGCTTTGTAATCAGTTTTAGCAAGCGTACTGATTCTAGGTCAAAAACGCTCTTGGCATCGGGATGGTCCCCAGCTTTGACGGGGTCGCCAGTTAAAGCGAGAATATTTTGGATACCCAGAGCATAAGCGCCCATCAGGTCAGCTTGGAGTGCCAAACGATTGCGATCGCGACACGCCATCTGACAAATCGGCTCAATCCCATGCTGCAATAAAATAACTGATGCAGCTAAGGAACTCATTCGCAACACTGCCCGACTGCCATCAGTAATATTGACAGCATGAACTCGACCCTTCAGGGTTTGAGCCATTTGAATCATGTGAGCGGGGTTACCTCCCTTGGGGGGACAAACCTCGGCAGTGACTAAAAATTCACCGGATTGGACAGCAGTACGAAAAGTCTCTTGAATTGGGCTAGTGCCTTGGGAGTAGGTCTGTCGTGGCAAGGCTTCGATGTTGGCTGTGAGGGTAAGGTTGTCAATGGTATCGCTCATGAATTCCCTGAATATTTTGAGTGGTGAATTTGAGTTAAGCTTAGGCGCAACTTGTGACTGTTAACAAAAAGGCAGAAGGCAGAGGGCTTGCTTTTATGCCAACTGTTGTCTGCCGGAAGAGCGACCGGAACGAGGCAAGGGTATAAGTCCCTCGCCATAATCTACAATTCAGCGTCTGGCAATTGGTAGCGCATTGAACACTCCACCCTCTGGCATCCCTTTTGCCATCAGCCTTCTCACCTCTCCACTCTACAGGGGCACTGAGTAACCAAGTGCAGATTTAACGTTCGATAGGGTTGAGAGAGCGATCGCCTCAGCTTTCTCTCTGCCTTGCCGAAGTACTGACTCCAGATAACCCTTGTCATCGATTACCGCTTGATACTTGTCCTGAATCGGTTTCAAGCTTTCTATCATCGTTTCCGTCAACAGCGGCTTAAATTGTCCCCATCCCATATCCTGACACTGTGCTGCAACGTCTTGTTTCGTCTTTCCAGAGAGTATCTGATACAAACCCAAAAGATTGTTACACTCCGGACGTTCTGGGTCATCAAAGGTTAAACCCTTCACCGTATCGGTTTTACAGCGCTTAATCTTCTTCTGAATCACATCGGGCGTGTCTAACAGATTAATTCGACTGCCCTCTGCTGGGTCGGACTTGGACATTTTTTTTGTGCCATCCATTAAACTCATCACTCGCGCCCCTTCCTTACGAATTAAGGGTTCTGGCACTTTTAAGATGGGTGGTTTACCTTTTGCAAATTGATAATTAAAGCGATCGGCAATGTCTCGTGTCAGTTCCAAGTGTTGTTTCTGGTCTTCTCCTACTGGCACTTTATCAGCCTGATAAAGCAAGATATCTGCCGCCATCAATACTGGGTAATCTAGCAATCCCGTATTGACATTTTCCCCTTGCCTGACTGCCTTTTCCTTAAACTGAATCATGTCTGTCAGCCAGTTGATGGGGGTGATGCAGTTGAACAGCCAAGTTAATTCGCTGTGCGCTGAGACATGGGATTGCACGAAGACAGTGGAGTATTCCAGATCGATCCCACAAGCTAAGTAGAGAGCGGCGATCGTGTAGGTATCAGATGCCAGTGTAGCGGGATTGTGGGGCGCGGTGATGGCGTGTAGATCGACCACGCAGAAGAAGTTTTCGTACTGGCTTTGACCTTCTACCCAGTTGCGTATAGCTCCCAAATAGTTGCCTAAATGTAAATTGCCTGTTGGTTGGACTCCAGAAAAAGCTCGCTGCTTACCCATTTTTAGTTGAATATTCGTGCCAAGACTATTGGATATTAAATATAAATGTCCTTAGTGTGTATCAGTTTTATCAATTTTGCCACTCTCTAAGCTTTTCTTGGTTAAAGATCTGATGAGAAAATAGTGTGATAACCTCCCTTAATACATAGTTGGACTAATTCATGGCTAAAATTCAATTTTCTAAAGGTATCACCGAAGAAGTTATTCCTGATGTGCGGCTTACCCGCTCTCGTGATGGCTCTCAAGGTACTGCAACGTTTTATTTTGACAAACCGAAAGCTCTCGACGGCACAAATACAGAAGACATCACCGGGATGTACATGATTGATGAAGAAGGTGAGATTGTGACGCGGGAGGTTAAGGGCAAATTTGTCAATGGTCAACCGGCGGCGTTAGAAGCGATTTTGTTGATGAAGTCTCCAGGGGAATGGGATCGTTTCATGCGCTTCATGGAACGCTATGCTCAAGAGCATGGTCTAGGATTTAGTCAGTCATGAGCTGTCATTGGTCATTGGTCATTGGTCATTAGTTATTGGCAGACGCAGGACAAAAGACAATTAAACAAATGACACATCAGCCTCATCCTGATGCGGCGGGAATAGCCGTAAATTGTGCTGTTATTACCGTTAGCGATACGCGATCGCCTGAAACTGATCGAAGTGGTCAGTTGATTAAGCAGTTACTCCTTGAGGCGGGTCATAGTTTGGGAGTCTATACGATTCTCAAGGATGAACCGGACGTAATTCAGGCGCATCTAGAAAGCTTGGGAAAACGAGCAGAGGTTGAGGCTGTAATTTTTAATGGTGGCACTGGTATTGCACCGAGAGACACCACCTATGATGCCTTGGAAAGATTACTAGAAAAGACTTTGCCCGGATTTGGGGAAGTATTTCGTTTCTTGAGTTACCAAGAAATCGGCTCGCGAGCGATCGCCTCACGAGCCGTTGCTGGTATTTATCAAGGGAAGCTAGTCTTCTCACTTCCCGGCTCAACTGGTGCTGTCAAACTCGCTCTCCAACAGCTGATTTTGCCAGAACTCGTTCACCTGGTCACTCAGTTGAAGAAGGGGAGTAGGGAGTAGGGAGTGGGGAGACTCTTGCTTTGGAGGAGGACAAGGGAGATTTCTTCCCAATTCCCAATTCTCCAGCGCTTTTACCGAACGCTAATCGGTTTAGCAGGTTGAACCGTACCTGGTTGAGCCGCTACGTCCTTTTCTAAAGTGGCGATCGCTTGTTGGTATTGAGGGTCATTGTTAGTGCCCAGTAAATTCGGTTCAGACGCCAGACGCTTCTCTTGATCAGTCGTTAAGTCTACTTTGATATCGGGGGTAATTCCCTTGTTGTTAATATCTGCTCCGCTGGGTGGGTAGTAGCGAGAAATGGTTACGGCTAAACCTGATCCATCCGATAAAGGATGAACCGACTGGACGACCGCTTTACCGAAGGTTTGAGAACCAACAACTTTCGCCCGTTTGCTATCTTTAAGAGCGCCGGACAGAATCTCACTAGCACTAGCAGAGTTTCCATCAACCAGAACTGCCAAGGGCAACGGGGTTAGCGAGGTATGGTTAGCAGAGAATTCTTGTTTCCCGCCTTTGCGGTCTACTGTGCGAACAATTGCACCACTATCTATCCACATCCGGGCAATTTCAATACTCGCTTGCAGTAATCCTCCTGGATTCCCTCGCAGATCCAACACGTAGGCATTCACTTTCTGTTCGCCAAGGCTTTTGATTGCCTTCTGCATTTGCTCGGGGGCATGGGAGCTAAATTCATTCAAGCTGATGTAACCTACACGCATCTGACCTTCCTGCTTGAGGGTATAGCGAACCGCTGGCAGTTCGATCTGAGCGCGAATCAGCGAAACATCAAAAATGCCCTTTCCGTCACGGGAAATTTTCAGACTAAGCGGTGTTCCCACTTCACCTCGGATGAGCGCTGAAGCGTCTTCCAGACTCATTCCTTTCGTAGACTTGCCATCAATTTCCAAAATCCCATCGCCAGCCTTCAGGTTTGCCTTAGAGGCTGGGGAATTTTCAATCGGTTCAACGATAATCAGCCCTTTCGTTTGCTCCTGAAGTCCCATGCGAATGCCAATACCCGAAAGCTCACCGGACGTTTGATTGGTGAGCGATTTAAATTGTTCGGGGTCTAGAAAGCGCGTATAGCGGTCTCCTAGAGGTTTAAGAGCTTCCCGAATTGCCTGATAGGCTTGCTCTTTTGAGGTGTAGTTTTTGCTGAGGAGTTGTTGTCGTGTTGCTTGCCAATCAACCTTGTTGAAGGTGTTATCGACGTATTCCTGGTTAACAATCTGCCAGACTTCATCAACGACATTCTTCGGACTATCTTGGAGTGCCGCGAACACAGAGCGACTACCAATCGGAGCGAGAAACGATAGAGCTGCTGTGGTTGCGATCGCTCCCGTAAAGAGAACGCCTTTGAGCCAAGGGAAGTGTTTCGGGTATTGATTCATGGAGAGTGGCTGTAAGGGGGTTGGCGTTAAATAATATAACTGAACAGTTATTTTCAAATAGGGCAGTTGAAGGGATACCCAGCGCTTGCACCTCACACTCAGCTGGCGCTTTAGAGTTATCTACCGTAGACCGCTCGAAACGAGTCTAACGTCACTATACTCAAATTGCCTAAGAGAGCTTCAGGAATTTTGTGCCAGTTTATCTAGCGTCCTTAGTTAAAGTGGTTAGCACTTTAGGAGGACTAAGTGTTTGAGTCAAGTCTGAATATTTTTAATAAAATATGAAACTTAGACTCATTTGAGGCAACTGGGTTCGCTTCGAGAACTGGTTCGGTCAGATGGTGACGAGGTTAGCTTTGCTTTGGGCTACTTAGTTTGAGGTTCCTCCTTTGTAGCTAGCTGCTGATTATTGCTCTGAAACTACAGGTGGCAGCGTTGGACACCGACAGATGCGTTTTTCGTTCTAAGGGAAAGTATTCATCGGGAAATCTACATAGCCCCATTGGCTAAACAGTACCAGAAATCCGAGTTTTGATGTCTTAAGGCTCGGAACACCCCTGTATTTTGCTGGCTTTTCAACGGGAACCGGCTCCAATCCGCCTACTTTGGTTAGAAAAGTATGCCAATTTTACCTTTGATAACTTCTACTTTAATATCCCTTTTCTAAATCAG
>DATNQT010000046.1:0-6979 GCA_036703885.1 Candidatus Sericytochromatia bacterium | reverse complement strand
AAGAAGTTGAGCCGCGCCGCTTCTTGGACGGTCATGAGGTGGAAGTTTCAATCCCTGATAGGGATTCAAGGTAATTCAAAGCTTTTTCAGTCAAATTGCCGTAAGCATTTTCAAAGTTTCAATCCCTGATAGGGATTCAAGGTAATTCAAAGGAGGTTAGCCCGCTGGAGATGGCAAAAATACTGAGAGAGGTCGCCGTTTCAATCCCTGATAGGGATTCAAGGTAATTCAAAGGAACCATCACCGATATAGCACGGGTTACCGCTACCGTTTCAATCCCTGATAGGGATTCAAGGTAATTCAAAGGTTTACTGTTAGGAGCCAAGCAGAATGTTAGTCAACCTGTTTCAATCCCTGATAGGGATTCAAGGTAATTCAAAGTTGCAAACACTCTCGCCAAAATTCAGCAGACCTCGTTTCAATCCCTGATAGGGATTCAAGGTAATTCAAAGGCACGGCGGCATGATTATTTTTGTTCAATATAGAGTTTCAATCCCTGATAGGGATTCAAGGTAATTCAAAGCGAACATTGCTAATGTTGTCGAAACCTGTCGATTGTTTCAATCCCTGATAGGGATTCAAGGTAATTCAAAGGTTGCTATTAAAGCTAATAGGATAAATCCTAAGAGGGTTTCAATCCCTGATAGGGATTCAAGGTAATTCAAAGCACCTTGCCAATTCTCGGAGCAGAGAGCTACAAGCGTTTCAATCCCTGATAGGGATTCAAGGTAATTCAAAGAGTAGGCGATGAAAAATCTCCTTGGTCTGTTCGAATGTTTCAATCCCTGATAGGGATTCAAGGTAATTCAAAGAACTTGAGTCAGATGCAATTCGCATCACCAAATCAGTTTCAATCCCTGATAGGGATTCAAGGTAATTCAAAGCAAACTGTCAAGCAAATCCAAAGAGCGCTTTCTTATGTTTCAATCCCTGATAGGGATTCAAGGTAATTCAAAGAAAATTGGCTTTGCATACTGAACCTCGTTCTCACTGGTTTCAATCCCTGATAGGGATTCAAGGTAATTCAAAGTTCCTACAGTTTGTGTTTAATGTCTTAATCTCCTGTTTCAATCCCTGATAGGGATTCAAGGTAATTCAAAGAGAATCAGCCTTGAATTCAACTTGAATCACTCTTATGTTTCAATCCCTGATAGGGATTCAAGGTAATTCAAAGAGCTGGCATCTGAAAGACTTGATGTATTTGATTTTCAAGGTTCAAATCCGACAACCAAACAATAATGTACATTTCAGCTCCCACCTGAGTCAAGACCCTTCTAGAAAAATACGCTAAAACCTTTGTGTAGCAATTCTTTCAGGAAATGCGACTACCTCCCTCAAGAGGAGAAGGGGCTTCAACCCAAGCTCCGTAAAGGATACAGCCCCAAATTTTTCCCTCCTCAGAAAAACACCTACAGGTTGTCGGATTAGGCAAAGAAAATTGAGTCATCTGGCAGTTGTTCGCCGCCAATCCTCTCTACTTTACCCAAGGCAGTAACCACGCAGGAAGTAGAAGCGGATGCTGCCGTAAACCTAAGCTTTTGTGGGTAATGCCGTTGGGGTAGCTGCACCCAATTGCAGGGCGTAGAGGTTCGCATAAACTCCTTGTTGAGCAATTAACTCCATATGGCTACCGCATTCTACAATTTGACCCTGCTGAATGACCAAAACTTGGTCGGCTTGGGTGACGGTGCTGAGGCGGTGGGCAATGACGAAGCTGGTGCGATTTTCTAGTAAACGAGCGATCGCATTTTGTACCAGTGCTTCCGTGCGCGTGTCGATGCTACTAGTTGCCTCATCCAAAATTAAAATCCGAGGGTTAACCAAAACCGCACGGGCAATACTAATTAACTGGCGCTGTCCTTGGCTGAGATTAGTACCCCGTTCGCCTAAGTAGGTGCTATAACCTTGGGGTAAAGTGGTGATAAACTCATGGACATTGGCAACTTGGGCAGCGGCTTCGATTTGGGCTTGCGTAGCTTCAGGACAACCAAAGGCAATATTTTCAGCAACCGTACCGCTAAATAAAATATTGTCTTGCAGGACGATGCCAATCTGACGACGTAAACTTGCCTGAGTCACACGGCGAACATCCATACCATCAACTTTCACCGCACCACCCGTTACATCATAGAAGCGCAAAATTAAGTTGATAATCGTGCTTTTACCTGCCCCAGTTGGTCCTACCAATGCAATCATCTGTCCGGGTTTGGCATGAAGATTCACGCCTTTGAGAACTAATTGTTCGGGATTATAACCAAAGGTGACATCCTCGAAACTCACCTCACCTCGGATGGCAGGCATTTCAACAGCATCCGGTGCATCGTTGAGTTGCGAAGGCTCATCTAAGAGTAAGAAAATCCGCTCAACCGCCGCCATCCCCGACTGTGCTTGGGTGTAAAACTGGCTGAGGATTTGGATAGGTCGAAAAAACTGCTGGACGTAGAGCAAAAAGGCAGTTACCGTTCCTATTGTAGCTGCCCCTGTGACGGCTAGATAGCCCCCGTAAGCTAGTACTGCCGCTGTCGCCAGGGTGTTGAGAAAATCGATAGAGGGTAAAAACGCTGCCGTAATTGCCACCGCCTGCACGTTGGCATCGCGGTTGGCAGCGTTCAGGGTATCGAATTCTGCAATGTTGAGTTGTACTCGGTTAAAAGCTTGTGCTTCCCGGACACTGCCAATGTCCTCTTCTAGCTTGGTGGAAAGTTCCCCAATGGTTTGGCGCGTCAGGCGAAATCTTGCTCTCGCCCAACGGGAAAATAAACCTGTTGTGAAAATCATTAGCGGCACCACCAGATTGCTCAATAAACCGAGTTGTAGGTTCATTAAGAGCATGGCAATGATAATGCCAACCAAGCTGAACAGGTTGCCCAGCATTTGTGCGATCGTTTGTCCAAACGCCTGATTTACTACACTCACATCATTGAGGAGACGACTCATTAAGTCTCCCGCTTCGTTACGGTCAAAGAAGCTGATGGGAAGGCTTTGAACTTTTGTGAAAATATCTTGACGCAGTTGGGCAAGTAAGCGCTGCATAATCCCGCCAACGCGATAGATTTGAGCGCGGACGGCTTGGATGCCTGATATGTACATAACTGCTAGGAGGGCTAACATCAGCAGTAGCCCCTGCAAGTTACCCGGACGGATGAGATTATCGATTGACCAACCGATGAAGAAGGGACCAAGTGCTTGAGTCCCTGCACCGATCGCAACTAATCCCAAGGCAATTGGCACCTCTTGGCGATAGGGTTGTAGGTACTGCAAAAAGCGTCGCAGGGTCGATTGCTGACTTGCTTTTTGATCGGATGCAACAACAGAGCCTGTGCCTCTCATGCGTTCTCCTCCTGCTTCATTTTGTACTTCCTCCAACCCTTCTCTAACAGTATTCCTGATGTTTAATGAATTAAGGTAGGATTGCGATCGCATTAACTGCAACATCCGATCAGTTTAGTCATCTCCTGGGGCATATTGCAGAGGAATGAGGTTTTCAATGCCATACATTGAATTTACGCTTAGAAAAGCCAAACGTGACTTCGGACTGACAACCGTTGAAAATGGACGATTTTTGCCAGCAACAGAGCCAATTGCACCCAGTTCTTACCTTAAGGAATCTTTGAGTGAAGGGTTGCCACTGGCGATCGCTACGGGGTCTGAAAAAGCGCGATCGGAACTCCTGATTAGCCCAATTTTGGTTGAAGTGCGGAAGATTCTGCAAAGGCAAGTCAGCTTATTTTCTGGTGAGGATTTCACAGTCGCTCCAGAGTTGGGACTGAGTGGAGTTTGTGATTTTTTAATCAGTCGCTCTCCAGAACAGATAGTTATTGAAGCACCTGCGGTGGTTATTGTCGAAGCAAAAAAAGCAGATTTGAAAATAGGATTAGGACAGTGTGCGGCAGAAATGGTGGCGGCTCAGAAGTTTAATGAAGCAAATGAACTCCCTATCTCTACAATTTATGGAAGTGTGAGCAGTGGCACTGCCTGGAGATTTTTGAAGCTGGAGGGACAGACGCTAACAATCGACCTGAATGACTATCCCGTTCCACCCATTGAGCCACTCTTGGGGATGCTAGTTTGGATGGTAGGAGAAGGTTAATACCAATTGGGTTGGCATTTGACACAAATGGAGCAATTTGGTTTGTAGGGGCGGGTTTTACCCTTATCGGTTTTCCAGACCTAGATATTAATAAACCCGCCCTTCCCTCAGGTGTCATCTATAAAACCAAATAGTATAAGGGGGCGTCCAAAAACAAATTCACACTTATCTGTAAGGTGGGCATTGCCCACCCTACTAGCTACTTATTACCTTCGCTATTTAATCATGTAAAAATATTGATAAATTTCCTTAAATCCTAATTTTGAATATAGATTAATGCCGCTTCGTTATTCATCACGACTTGTAAATAAGCCTTTGTTGCCCCCTGCTTCTTACCCCAATCGAGAATATTTAATATAAGTGCCTTTCCAAATCCTCTTCTGCGCTTATTCCTAGCGGTAATAATTTCAAAAAGTCCGATATACTGATTTTTCAGAACTCCTAGATCACACGATACAACTTGATTATCCTTCACTAACATTGCAAAGCATTTTAAGGATTTGCTGTAGGGAAGGCTAAGCACTAACAGATATCTCTTCAATTATCCTTATCTGCTCATCCGAAGTTTTAACCATCGCTCACACAGCAGTACGTTGCTTGACTTGGGATTCTAGAATTGAGCCGTAGAGGGGGCTATTTCGCATCAGTTGCTCGTGAGTGCCGTGCGCTACTAGCTGTCCTTTATCGATGAGTAAAATACGGTCGGCGTTGCGGACTGTACTGATACGTTGGGCAATTACGAAAGCGGTGCAAGTCTTGTGGCGCATCAAGTCATCGAGGGATTCTTGAATTTGGGCAGCAGTTTTAGCATCGACGGCGGAGGTGCTGTCGTCCAGAATTAGAATACGATAATCGGTGAGTAAGGTACGAGCGATCGCAATTCGTTGCTTTTGTCCCCCTGATAAACCAACTCCCCGTTCCCCGACCATCGTTTCATAACCCTCTGGCAACCCGACGATAAAATCGTGAATTTGAGCAGTTTTTGCTGCTTCAATTACTTGTTCTAGAGGTGCATCGGATTTAGCATAAGCAATGTTATCGCGGAGAGTTCCTGAGAAAAGCGTTGTTTCTTGGAAGACGATACCAATATGCGATCGCAAACTTTCCAACGTCAAATCCCGCACATCTCGCCCATCAATGCGAACCGCTCCGGCGGTAACATCATAAAAACGGGGAATCAGGTTCATAATCGTACTTTTTCCCGATCCAGTCATCCCCAAAATTGCGATTAGTTCGTTGGGTTTGGTTTCAAAGGAAATCCCTTTTAGGGCTTCTGTTGTCGCTCCTGGATAGCGGAAATGGACATTCTCGAAGGTGATTCGACCGCCACATTTATTAAAGGGTACAGCATTGGGGCGATCGCGAATTTCAATCTCTGCATCCACCACCTCATAAACCCTTATTGCCGAAGCTGCTGCCTGTGCAATCACTGGTGCGGCAAAACCGATTAGAAAAATCGGTTGGAGAATGAACATCAGGTACGAGTTGAACGCCACCAACTCGCCAATCGTAAACTTCTGTCCGATTACCTGTGCGCCACCGTAACCTACTACTGCCAGGGTAATTAGATTACTCAGCAAAAAGATATAGGGGAAAACATTACGGATAGCGCTAATGGTTTGCATATTTAACGTTACCAGGTCATCATTGAGCCTGGTATAGCGATCGCGTTCCACCGACTCCCGATCAAAGGCTTTCACGACTCGCACACCTAGCAGATTCTCTTGCAAAACGGCATTGAGGTTACCGAGTTGCTCTTGTACCTGGCTAAAAAGCTTTTGGGTTGTGGTGAGAAAGCGTACCATCAATAGTCCCGCTAACGGAACCATTGCCAGGGTAATTAGCGCCAGTTGCCAGTTCATGATTAGCAGAATCGTGGCGATGGTAACTAACGTGACTACTGCACCGACTACCTGGATGAGGCTAGTACCGACAAAGGTACGGATTTGTTCGATATCGCTAGTAATGCGGGTGAGGAGTTGTGAAGTTTGGGCTTGGTCGTGGAAGCTGAAACTAAGGTTCTGAATTTTGGTAAAAATTGTGTTACGCAGGTCATAGGCGACACCCTGAGAGACTTGTTCTGCCCAAAACGTCTGCCCAAAGTTGAATAAGCCCCGCCCAATCGCCACTAAGACCATTAAACCAGCACTGTAGAGAACGATACGTTCGTCCTTTTGGGCAATGCCTTGGTCGATACCCCAACGGAAGAGTTGCGGCGTTAGGGCATTGGTAGCTGTTAGCAGTAACAAGCTTAACAAGGCTGCGATCACGATCAGGCGGTAAGAGTTTAGACTCCCCAGAACGCGCTTGAGAGGTTGCATAAGCGGTATCTCCGATAATTTAAGGAGATGAGCAATTTGTCATGCAAGTTAGAAGTAAGAAGTTAATTGTAGGAGGGATCAGTCTCCTTGCGGGGATTTAGAGGTTAGAAACTTTGCTAAAGAATGCGATCGCCTTTTAACTTCTCAGCAATTTATCTCAAAAAATATCATTAAAGATACTTGTTCTTTTAGAAATAAAGTACTATAGTAATTACAGTGTTGTTACAGCACCAAAACAGAAGCCAGCCCCTTACTTTTGCACGGGTACGGGCTGGCTCTGACTCCCCACTTAACATAAGGAGACACGTTCATTATGACTTACAGAGAAAGCCTGAAGCCTTGGGTAGTCGTGCGTCTGCTGCCAAATTTGCAATCGGTAACAGTTGGTCGATACCGCAGCCGTTCCGATGCGGATGGACATCTTCATTTGTTGCGTCAGCGAGTGCCCAATATTGAATTTAAAGTTG
Source organism: Candidatus Sericytochromatia bacterium (assembly GCA_036703885.1). Classification (GTDB taxonomy): domain Bacteria; phylum Cyanobacteriota; class Cyanobacteriia; order Cyanobacteriales; family Coleofasciculaceae; genus CADCTM01. The sequence goes on along the minus strand of DATNQT010000046.1, from coordinate 101 downwards.
TGTTCGATTTAGGTGATAGCGCTTTGCGCTGGCGCAAAAAATAAACCCCATCCCAACATTCCCCTTATTAAAAGGACTTACGCAGTTGCCCCCTAAATCCC
>DATNQT010000045.1:0-21289 GCA_036703885.1 Candidatus Sericytochromatia bacterium | reverse complement strand
CAGGGACTGGTGCCAGCTATTGTACAGGATTATCTGGATGGCACCGTTTTAATGATGGCGTGGATGAATCAGGAATCCTTGCAGAAAACTCTAGATACTGGTGAAACATGGTTTTGGAGCCGATCGCGTTCTCAACTGTGGCATAAAGGGGAATCTTCAGGTCATCTGCAATATGTGCGATCGCTTCGTTACGACTGTGATAACGATACGCTACTAGTTAGCGTTGAACAAGTTGGAGATATTGCTTGCCACACAGGTGAACGTAGCTGTTTCCATCAAGTCGATGGGGGAAAGCTACCACCGCCAGCAGATACCTTGTCTCAGGTGTTCGAGGTGATATGCGATCGCCGAGATAATCCAGTAGAGAGTTCCTACACTTGTAAGCTTTTTGCTGGTGGCGATAACAAGATTCTGAAAAAAATTGGGGAAGAGTCAGCAGAAGTAGTGATGGCTTGTAAGGATGATGACAAGGATGCGATCGCTTCTGAAGTCGCAGACTTGCTCTATCACACCCTTGTTGCCGTAGCTCACCATAAGGTTGAACTGCGAGATGTTTATCGCAAACTGCAAGAACGTCGGCGCTAGCTCAAGTGGTTACTTGCTTGAGTGTTCTACTCATTAACTTGCTCATCCTTCTCTAATTTAAGGTTGTAATAAACTAAAGCGACTTTCTGAAAGTCCCAAACAGCACATATAAGCCCTGCCTTTTTCAATTTCCTCAAACAGTGGCTGATATGAGATGAGCTATATTTGCCTATCTTTTGAACTAACGAAGCACAGGTATGAGGTTGTACCAGCAGGTGATTGACAACAAGAGTCATTGCCGAAGACTTTACTTTATGATTTTTGGCTGTCTCCTTGCTATCTTTATTTACCTTATTCAGTTCAACTAAGTCCCCAGTATGAGGTTCGTTGTTAGTATAAAATTCGATCATAATGAAACTCGTATGTCTTAGAATTAATAGCCAAATAATTCAAACTAAAACACCCCTCCTTAATTAAATAAGTGAGGTGAACAAAATACAACTAAATCCCTTGAAACTTACCATTATCCAACTCGTCTCCTATTTCCATAACGATTGAGCTTCTATTAAGGCATTTTGTTATAGATACACATGATTATTATGCCAAGATTTAATCAGTTGAGCAAAAGTCTTATGTGAAGTGCATTTAAGTCGGATGTAGGAAACCGCCCAAATGCTCGTTAATCCTCAGCTTCCCCATTTTGATTTTGAATTGCTTTCAAGCAATGTTGCAGCTTGCCTTATAATCAATGACGCGCCACAGTTAGCTCAAATCTGTTATTAGAATAAATAATCGTCTCCTGGGATTCATAAGTTCTCAATGCCCAATCTTCGAGTTCCTGTATGGCTTGAGAAAAAATATTATCCGGGATTTGCCAAGAAGAACTGAAGAACCTGCCTTGATAAGCGTAAAGTAACTCACCAACTGTGCGACTACTATTCCACTCAGCCGCTGTTACCTTTTCCAACATTGCACCCTGTTCAGTTAGCACCTTCATCACCTCTGCCTCTGCTGCGCCGTACCGTACTAAGTAAAATTCATGCTGCTCAAGTATCGCCTTCCACTGCTTTTCAAAGATGTCGTATCCAGAGAAGCTTGCACTGCTATGACAGTGTAGGAAAACACCATCTGGCTTCAGTACCCGACGGATTTCGGCAAGCACCGTTCGCCAAGCAGGAATTAAATGAAGTAGATGTACCGTCAGCGCTACATCAAAGCAATTGTCCTCAAACGGAAGCGAAGTTGCATCCGCCTTTAGCAAAGTCAGGTTGTTAGGAACACCTTGCATCTTGCTCCTCAACTCGTCCATCATCTTCTCTGAGATGTCAACACCTGTGTAAGAATATCCTTTTTGTATCAGTGGTACCGCAATTCGACCTGTACCGATACCTGGCTCAAAAAACTTTGTGTCTGCTGTAGCCGAGGTGAGGCGCACTACACACTCTGTTACTTGCTCTAAGACTGCTTCTGGTAAACCCCTTGTGGCATCGTAGATGCTAGCAACCCGATCAAAAGAAATACTCAAGATTATCTATCCTTGGTAAACTCCCTAACAGCGAAGCTGGTAAAGATTGAAAATCCTAGACTCAGACAGATAATTAGCTAATTATCTGTCGCAACTTGCTGATTTTGGTAAGCTGTTGTGCATCTAAACTGCATATTAAACTAATTGGTTTTGGGGGGGAAAGGGGAAAGGTGAAAGGGACAAACCTTTATCCCTTCCCCTTAACCTTTTTCCCATCAGTAGACATTGCAATTTAAATGCGCGTTAGCTTAATAGGACTGTCTAGCGTTCACCCTTAGCCTCAAGTACGGGTTTCAGTTCTACCGTCACTGGCATTCCCTCAAGGAGTTGAATATTTTTACCTTGATGCGCGATCGCTAACTGAGTTCCTTGCCGCAGCAAATAGGTTGCTGTTTCTTCTTGAATATCAACCTCTAATCGCTGTCCTTGAATCGTTAAGGGAAATCGTAGACGCTTAACTGTCTCAGGCAGTTTTGGATGGAACGATAAGTGACCGTTGTAATCTCGCATCCCTGCAAATCCATAAACGGCCACCATCCAGGTTCCTCCCATCGCCGCGATATGGCAGCCATCCTTCACGTTACCGGCCACATCCCCTAAGTCCATAAGCACAGCATATTTGGCATAATCAATTGCCTTCTCCAGATAACCGATTTCGGCGGCAACAATACTCTGAATCGAGACAGAAAGCGAGGAATCTCCTGTAGTCAATGGATCGTAATAGTCAAAGTTACGTCGCTTCTGTTCCGGTGAAAACTCATTGCCTAATAAAAACATTGCCAGCACAATATCGGCTTGCTTAATCACCTGATGTCGATAAATCACCAAGGGATGAAAGTGTAGGAGTAATGGATATTTATCAGCAGGCGTATTCTCAAAATCCCAGACTTTTTCGTCCAGGAAGCTATCGTGCTGGATGTGAATTTTTAATCGTTCATCGAAAGGCAGATACATATTACCCGCTGCCTTCCTCCAATTTTCTACCTCAGAAAGTTCCAGTTTGGTCTTATCGACTAAAGCAATGAACCAGTCTGGATGGCGATCGCGCAGCATCTCAACGGTGTTTGCTGCATACCAGAGGTTTTCGCGTGCCATCAAGTTGGTGTAGGTGTTGTTATTCACCACAGCGTTGTACTCATCGGGTCCCGTAACGCCATGAATGCAGAACTGACCCCCAACTCGATTTGAGCAAAATCCAAGGCTGTACCACATCCGAGCCGTCTCAACCAACATCTCTGCGCCTTCATTGAGGAGAAATTCTTCATCCCCAGTCGCGTTAATATACTTTTTCAAGGCATAGATGATGTCTGCATTGATGTGATACTGAGCCGTGCCTGCCGCATAGTAAGCAGAAGCTTCTTCTCCATTGATGGTTCTCCAGGGAAATAGTGCGCCGTCTTGGTTAACTTCCCGTGCTCGCTGTCGTGCTTTATCTAGAATGCTGTAGCGAAATAACAGTAGGTTCTTCGCAATTCGGGGAGCGGTATAAATCAAAAACGGCTGCAGATAAATCTCCATGTCCCAGAAGTAATTGCCTTCATAAGCATGGCTCGTGAGTCCTTTCGCTGGAACGCCTCCTCCTTCCGATCGCGCAGATGCTTGAAGAACGTGAAATAAATTGAAGCGTAGCACTTGCTGCATCAATTCTGTTGTGTCACTGGGATGCTCCGGGTCACCATCAATTTTGAGGTCGCTGCGATACCAAAAATCATCCAGGTACTGTCGTTGACTCGCGAGCAGATCGTCAAAACCATGAACAAGAGCGCGATCGAGGGTGCGTCCGGCGCGATCGCACAACTCTTGTGCTGGAAAATGGTCAGAGGTGTGATACGTCATGTACTTGACTAACCGAATTGGGACGCCAGGTTGAGCATCTACCGAGAAAACGACCTTGCCATCGTCTTCCGAACACTGGCTGTCATAGAAGTAAGGAGATTTCGTTTCAAATTCATGATCGACACCACAAGCTAACGTCATCTGGCTGTTTCTCGTGATGTGACTCAGTACGAGCCGACGATCCTTAACCCAGTGCTGCTGAGGTAACAAAACCCGCTCTTTAAAGCCCTTGGCGAGACGAGGATCGCCTTCACTGGCACGAGCAGAAGCTTCGTAGTGCATTTCTGAGGAGATGACAATTGGTGCTTTGGCGTTGAGGATGGTTACTTCATAACAAATCGCTGCCAAGTGCCGATGTTCAAAGGAAACGAGTCGGCGCGATCGAATCGATACTTGCTTACCAGACGGCGTTTGCCAAAGAACTTCGCGATCGAGTGTCCCGTTTTGCATATCAAGTGCCCGCTCAAACTTGAGCAGATTCGCCATCGGTAGGTCAAACGGTTCATCATCGACGTACAGTCTAATAATTTTGCTGTCGGTGGCATTTACAATAGTTTGTCCTGTCCTAGCAAAGCCATAAGCTTCCTCTGCGTAGACGATGGGCCAGGATTCATAAAAGCCATTGATAAAGGTGCCATTTTGTCCAACGGGAGTGCCTTCCTCAAATACTCCTCGCATCCCCAGGTAACCATTCGCTGTTGAAAACAAGGTTTCCATTTGTACCAGGAGTTTTGGGTTGAACTGCTTTTCAACCCAGCGCCAAGGATCGGGGGGATAAATATATTTGGGAGGAATTAAAGGTTTATGGTATAACATTTATTTTCAACCTGATTAATGACTTCCTGATAGCCTTTTCAAGTAGTGGTACGTTTGAGTTCAGACTGACGTAACACTGCAAGATAGTAAAAATCCCGTAAACCTTAATTGTCCTTAATTCTCAGTTAAAGTAACTCACTCAAATCCTGGACAACAATATCCGCCCCATTTTTTTGCAGCGCCTCAGGATCTCCTGTGCGATCGACCCCAACCACGAGTCCAAATCCACCGGCGTGACCTGCTTGAACACCAGCAATTGCATCCTCAAAGACAACCGATCGCTTTGGTTCAACCTCAAGTTGTTTTGCCCCTAAAAGAAAAGCATCTGGGGCAGGTTTTCCTGCTAAGTGCAATTGATCAGCTAGATTGCCATCAACGACAACATCAAACAGGTGATCGATTCCAGTCAGCTTAAGAACAGCTTTGCAATGATGACTTGATGACACAACCCCTAATTTGAACCCTTGATCGCTCAAATGACGGATGAGAGCAACCGATCCTTCGTATGCCTCAACCCCTTCTGAATGAAGTACTTGGTCAAAAAAAACATCCTTAGAATTACCAAGGGCACAAACCGTCTCATAACCCGGAGGATCAGAAGGCTCTCCAGAGGGCAACTGAATTCCTCTCGATTCCAAAAAACTTTGAACGCCGACATACCGCATTTTTCCATCAACATACAGCTTGTAGTCATTCTGGATATCGAAGGGTTGAAAGGGTTCATTGGTCTTTTCAGCCCGTTGCTTTAGAAACCCATCAAATACCTGTTTCCAGCAAGCAGCATGAACCTTCGCGGTTGCGGTAATCACGCCATCTAAATCAAATAAGACAGCATCAAACTGACTCGAAGTGATGGATGAGTTGAACTGGCTCACTCTCTTTATTCTCCTATCGCCTGCAATAGTCCCACCATCTCACTGAGCAAGCAATTTATCACTGCCCACTCTCGATTCCTCTAGATGAGTCTCAATGAATTAGAGCCACAGGTTTTCTCCAGAAACATCAGATTGAGGCAAACTGCTAAGAGTTGTCTCCACTATGCTACTGTTGGCAAAAGTATTAAAACTTCTACGACAAGAGTGTTGCAAACCCTAATGAGTAATGATAAATCAGGGGTCTTAGCATCTGTAACATTTTTGTTGATTCTCTTGTACTACATTCGTCCCGGAGGGCGCGATCGCTCCGGCAATTTAGGCACATATACTGGTTCATTCTCAGGGTATAAGACTAGGCTAGTCTGCTGTGTCACGATTAATTGTAGAAATACTTAATCATATGAACACTGCTGAACGCCTCGCTACCCTCAATCGCATCCGTAAACTGAGCCGCTTAATGGATACGGCTATCGGTATCCCTGGAACCAAATTTCGTATTGGTTTAGACCCTATTTTTGGTTTAGTTCCGGGAGCAGGAGATCTTATCAGTACGGCATTTTCTGCCTATATCATTTATCTGGCGACTCGCTTTAGTCTACCCGTTAAAGACATCAGAAAAATGATTTTCAACATTGGTCTGGAAGCCGTTGTTGGTACAGTGCCTCTCGTGGGCGATATGTTCGATGCTTACTACAAATCTAATATTCGTAACTTAGCAATTTTAGAGCAACATCTTCAGACAGCTGAACCAGAACTTGAGGAGCTTGCCTCGGTTGTAGGTGAGTACAAAGAGCCAGTTTCTCTTAGATAGACACCTCTACTGATTGCCCTATTAGCCCTCTGAAGATGTTCCCCTTGTCGGCTGGGACTAACCAATTTCTTTTCTTGAGTTGTTTTTAGCTTACTCCCGAAAAGCCCAACGCCGTCCCGCTAAGGCAGCGCTAGGAGAATGTCACGACTCAACTCTGACCTTGCAAGCGAGGCAGTACAGACTTAGTAAATTTATCGCGTCCCTCTTCCAGATTGGCAGGAACACCATTGGGATAAGCCTGGGTGATTAATTGCTTCAGCCGTTCAACCCGATTCTCAGGGTTGGGGTGGGTGCTGAAGAATTCTGGTTGGGCACTACCCCCCTGTCTACTAGCACCGAGTATCTGCATAAGTTCAACAATGCCCTGCGGATTATAGCCAGCTTGTGTTATAAACCGAAAACCAAGCTGGTCACTTTCCAATTCGTCTGCACGTCCGTACCGCAGGCTAACGAGTTGCGTGACGGCTTGCGCCAAGGCAGCTGCCTGCTGTGCATCACGGGGATTATCGCTTGCTGCAATTCCGACAGCGTTCACTAGAGTTGCTCCAAGTTGCTGCTTGGCTAAATGTTCCGCACCGTGTCGCCCCACTACATGACCAATTTCGTGACCCAATACTCCTGCTAACTGTGCCTCTGATTTTAGCCGCTTGAAAAGTGCAACTGTTATAAAAACTGGTCCCCCTGGCAGCGCAAAGGCATTAATGGTTTGGGGATCACTAAGTAAATAGAATTGAAACGGATAGCGTGAGTTGGCAGAGGGGGCTTTAGACGCTTCCGAGCGATCTACAATTCGCTGTCCTACCTGATTAACATACTTTTGAAGTGCTGGGTCTTGGTAAAGACCCCCGTGCTGTGCTGCCATTTTAGAACGCGACCTTTGACCGAGTACCACTTCCTGTTGAGGTGAAAGCTGTACCCTCTGCTTTTCCCCAGTGACTGGATTTGTAACAACATTAGTACAGTAGGTAATTAGCCCAAAAAGACCCATCAAAAGTCCAATACCCAGACGCAGTAGTAGTCTGTCCACTTGTTCTCTCCCAACTTCTTGGCGAGCAGACTACCATGCGGCAAAGTTACTATACATCAGTCTCAAGGATACTTTTGCTAGAAGCTAAAGCGCATATGAATGCGGGGGTGAAGCTTTGCTTCCACGGGTTTACCACCCTTGAGATGTTGTTCCACAATTATTGGTACATCACTGGGTTGGACTCGGCAGTACCAAATCTCTTCCGGAACAATGCGCACGGTTGGACCCGAACTACACTGTCCTTGGCAACCCGTCCCCATCACTCTAAACTCAGTCACTTCAGCCGCTTCAAAGGCGGCAAGTACAGCGGCTGAACCTGCTGCTAGACAAGAAGTATGCTGGCAAACCAAGACACAACGCTCCTCTAGCTTTGAACGCTTTTGTTCGGAACCCGTTTCCACTTTTGTCTAGCTGAGTCCTATAAGTTGATACAGTTCTGATCTTAACTAGCAGTAGTCGGGGACTAGGTAGTAGGGAATAGAGGAAAAGTGTTGTGCGGAGCTTTAAATTTCGTTAGAGTTGGCTGCTTCACGACTCCCTACTCTCTATTCCCCACTCCCTGTCTCAAAGAAGATTGTCTTTAGTTCACAGAGTTTGTGTGGTATCTTCTTGGCTTAATTGCTGTTCAATAGTGCCGATCGCACCATTGAGTCCAGCTAGCCTAATTTGTAGGTCATCTCGCATCGCCTTAAGAAACTTGAGCTTACGCTCTAGGCTGGTTTTGCGAGAAACAGATTCTCCATCGTAGCAAGCGTTATTCCAATTCCAGAAAGGAAACATAAGCCACCTTCATCAGATTCTAAGTCTATTTCCATGTTGGCTAATTACTCAATCCATGAGCCGACTTGCGGATGGCGGAAAACCGACCTCCTCGAAATACGGGTTAAAAACTTACTTATAGAGAACCCGTAGTTTTGCTCAAAGGTACGAGGAGTTTTTCCTGTAGAAAAGTTTTCCTAAAGATTTCATGAAGGTGTGTAACAATAATTACAAAATTTATAAAGATACCGTAAAAATCTTTATAAATTCTTTCCAAATTTCAAATACTTCAGCAAATATACGTAGAAGCAATTTAAGAGGTAATTCAATTACAATCAGCTTTAATCACCCAATTGGGTGATTGAACAAAACAAGTGCAATTGCAACTATTGAGCGTAAGCTTACGAATAACTTCGGTGCATCTACAAAGTCTCTCTTAAACAACTATGTCCATTACAGGTTCCTTGGCAGACTTTTCTTTGGCAGAAATTCTTCAGTTTATTGGGAAAGGGCGTAAAACTGGCTTGCTCACCTTGAGTGAGTTGCCCAGCTCTCAGGCACTACCACCGACTTATTATATCTGGGTAGAGCAGGGTCGCCTTGTGGCGGCAGCTAATTGCCTAGATCATCAGGGTTTAGTGAGGCTGATCGAGCAACGGCAGTGGATCAGCGATCGCGTATTTGACAAGCTGGTTCACTGGTGTTGCCCGTTGAGTGAACCATTAGGTTTGTACCTAAGAAATCAAGGGGTCTTACAAACCGAACATCTAAAAGAGTTATTCAATATTCAAGTATTGCAGCAAGTGAGTGGGTTGTTGCACCTCAAGGAAGGTCAGTTGCAATTCGAGCAGAACGTGCGGACTCCAACTAGAGAAATGACAGGTTTGAGTATATCGGCGGCAGTGCCAAAGCTCTTTGCTCTTCCAGAACGTTCCCAAACTTTGGAACCTAACCGTTGGAAATTTAGAGCGAGCGAACACTCCTATCTCAGCCACACTGATAAGTTCTCGCAAGCAAGTTTGATTTAGTAAAGTTTTTCCAAGACGTGATTCTCTATCAAAGTTACCGTTTTAGTGGTCGGGGAACTCTTCAAAAATCTGCGAATTCAGTACTGCAATCGGTCTGTTTTCGGCTTTACCCATCAGACAATTATCTGGTATAAACGCTACTGACCCGAAAAAGGGGAAGTTCTTCCCATTTTCAGGAAGTTTTAGGGTGTTCATCTATACAACCTGCCTTAGAATAATGGCTAGCCTCCAGTAGATGAGAGCGAATTATTTGTGATGGTATGTTTCTGTCTGGCAACCCAAGGGAAACCACAGGTACTACTCTTGTGTGGGTAACAAGCTACATCAGTCGGGTTTGTCTGAATTGGGGCAGAGGTCTATCAAACTGGTGTAGCTTTCCTTTGTCAATAAAAATAGCGCCTAAAATTAACCTATTAAGCGGAGCAAAATCTCAGACACAGATATGAATACATTAGAATTTTTGGAGCGTTATGAGATAGGAGACAGAGATTTTCGTAATGTTGACCTATCTGGTGCTGACCTGAGTAATGTCAAATTGTTAGGTGTTACTCTGAGTGACGCTGACCTCAGTGGTGCTGACCTCAGTGATGCTGACCTCAGTAGTGCCGACCTTAGAGGAGCTAGCCTGTTTGGTGCCGATCTGTTAAATACCAAACTCTTAAGTGCCGACCTCAGTGGTGCTAACTTGAGCGCTGCCGATTTATTAGGTAGTAACCTCAGCGATGCTGACCTATTAGGTACCAACCTACTGAGTGCCAGTCTGAGGTATGCCAATCTCAGTGATGCTAACTTGTTGAGTGCTAACCTCAGTTATGCCAACCTCCTAGGTGCAGACTTGTTCGGTGCTAACTTGGTAGGTGCTGACCTGAGTTATGCCAACTTGCTAGGGACGAACCTGTTTGGTGCTAATCTGCTGGGTGCTGACCTGAGTTATGCTAACTTGCTGGGAGCAAACCTGAGTTATGCTAACTTGCTGGGGGTCAATATGTATTACCCTACAAGCCTACTTGCTGCCAACCTGAGTGGTGCGAATATGCTATGTGCCAATATGTTGGGTGCTGACCTAATGGCAGCTACGCTAACTGAAACCAAATTGGTTGATGTGTACTTGCAGTCAGCTAATTTGCAGCCTTCTAATTTAGACCATGCCAAGCTAAATCGCTTGCTCCAGTCTGTTTCTGGTTGGAAAACCAACTAATGGCAGGTACCAAGAGGGTATTACGTTCAGCTAAAGGAGTTCCAAATTAAAGCGTATCCCAGGCAGGGGGATCACTTTTAGGTGTCATTCGTCCTAACTTTACTTAGCTCATCGCCTTTTTTCGATAAAACTGAAGAGAGGAATTTACTGATTCAGGTTGTTAGCATTACTCCTGGTTTCAGTAGCCCTCAAACCCCCTGCCGAGTAAAGAATTCAGATGAGCTATCTCGAAACAACTGCAAAATTTTACGCTGAAGTAGCCGAAACCCCACAAGTTGGGTTGTGCTGCGTCCAAAGCAGTCCTTTACAGTTGCCAGGACTGAAAATTCCCTGCCAGATGCAGCAGATGAACTACGGCTGTGGTACAACGGTTCATCCTGCCGAACTCATCAACGAACCAACTGTGGTTTATGTGGGTGTGGGTGGTGGATTGGAGGCATTGCAATTTGCTTATTATTCCAGGCGTCCTGGTAGCGTTATCGCCGTTGAACCCGTTAGTGCAATGCGTGAAGCTGCTACTCGTAACCTGGGAGTGGCTGCGAAAGATAATCCCTGGTTTGACCCTAGTTTTGTAGAAATTCGTCAAGGAGATGCTTTCTCTCTACCCGTTCCTGATGCTTCTGTAGATGTCGTTGCTCAGAATTGCTTATTTAACATCTTTGAACCCGATGACTTATCCAAAGCGCTTAAAGAAGCCTTCCGCATCCTAAAACCCGGCGGACGCTTGCAGATGAGCGACCCAATTGCCACTCGTCCTATCCCAGCACATCTACAACAAGATGAGCGATTAAGAGCGATGTGTTTGTCTGGCGCTTTAACTTACGAGCAGTATATCCAACGAATTGTTGATGCTGGCTTTGGTCAAGTGGAAATCCGCGCCCGCCGTCCTTATCGACTTTTAGATCGCCAAAGCTATAGTTTGGAAGAGGATTTGCTTTTAGAAAGTCTGGATTCAGTTGCTTTTAAAGTATCGATTCCGGAAGATGGCGCTTGCATTTTTACGGGTAAGATGGCGATTTACGCGGGTGCTGAAGAAGTCTTTGATGACTCAGCAGGACACGTTCTCCAACGGGGTGTTCCCGCCGCCGTATGTGATAAAACGGCTGCCAAGTTGGCTGTCTTGATGCCAGAAGAGATGTTAATTACAGATTCAACTTGGCACTATACAGGTGGTGGTTGCTGTTAGGATGATTTCGATGCAATTCCGTAAAAAGTAGGGGGTGTATTAGGGAATTTCGCATCGAAGTTTTTTGAAAGGTGCTGCCGTTGGGGCAGCATCTGTCATAGGAGCAGATTTGATTAAAGGGTAGGGCTAAGTTATTCTTGTTAGCACCTGACAAAATGAAATTCTGGGGCTGCACGAAACTTACGTCTACCCACCCAGGCTAAAACGAGTCTTTGCTATTTAGTCGGTGCCGAAACAGTCTCTAATCTACCCTACTGACTTCTCAACCCTATTTAACTAATTAATATAGAAAGGTGTCCTTGCAAAATATCAAAAAATGATTCAACCAGCCGGATTAGCAATAACACCTTTCAGAAGAAAGCTGGCTTCTCCCTTAACTAAAAACCAAATTACTGTTTTACAAATTAATCTGGGTAAGCGCTGTAATCTCAGTTGTACTCACTGCCATGTGGAAGCTAGTCCCAAACGGACGGAAGAACTTTCTCCAGAAGTGTGCAACCAGCTAATTGAAGTCATTCATAAGTTTCCCCAAATCAAAATAGTTGACTTGACAGGTGGTGCGCCGGAGATGAACTATGGCTTTAAGTCATTGGTGGAGGCAGCACGAGGAACAGGCAAGCAAGTAATTGTTCGGTCAAATTTGACGATTTATTTTGAACCTGGATTTGAAGATCTGCCGGAATACTTTACCAAGCACCAATTAAGAGTAGTGGCATCGCTGCCCTGCTATTTAGAAGATAATGTGGATAAAATGCGGGGTAAGGGAGTCTATGATGGCTCGATTCGGGCAATTCAGCAGCTTAATCAGTTAGGTTATGGGAGAAATCCAAATTTAATACTTGATTTTGTTTATAATCCCCCCCTCCCGCTGAGTGAAAAGTTCTCTTTGACTCCGAATCAGGTTAAGTTAGAGCAGGATTACAAAAAGTTTCTTAAAGAACATTTTGATATTGACTTTAACCAATTGTTTACAATCACAAATCTACCCGTAGGTAGAAGTAAGTTTCATTTGCAACGAACAAAGCTATATGCTCCCTATTTGCAGTTTTTAGAAGGTAATTTTAATGGGGGTACGGTAGAGCATTTGATGTGCCGCGATGAACTGTCAATTGACTATCTGGGTAATGTCTACGATTGTGATTTTAATCAGATGGAGAATCTAGCTGCCGAGTCGAGAGAGGGGCAAACGTTGACGGTTGGCAAGCTTTTAGAAGCTGGAAGTTTAGACTTAATAGAGGAGATTCGCACGGCGTCGTATTGCTATGGTTGCACGGCGGGTTGTGGTTCGAGTTGCGGGGGTGCTTTGGTTTAAGGTTTTTGAGGAAAGATAGGAAATTGTCAGCAGATTGATGAGACTGAGGACGGTACTGAAGACTCCGCACTTTTGGATAGCGATCGCTCTTTTGAGTCTGTTTCTATTGTGTTATCTGACTCCTATAAGAGCGTTGTTTGACCATATGTTCCTGGTTCAGCAGTTGGAAAGCTTGGATCGTTGGGCAGTCTGGGCGTTCGTATTAGTGTACGCGCTAGCAACGGTTTTAGGGATTCCGGGTACGGTGCTTACCATAGCGGGAGGCGCGGTTTTTGGTTTAGTTTGGGGTACTTTCTGGTCGGTGGTAGGAGCAACGCTGGGAGCGATCGGGGCGTTTTGGGTGGCACGTTACCTGCTGCGGAATTGGGCTGAACGCCGCTTTGGGAATCATAAAGTGTCAAAGCGGTTTCATCAAGCGGTTAAGCAGACCCCCTTAACATTTGTGTTGGCAGTACGCTTTACGCCGCTTGCTCCCTTTAATGTGGTGAATTTTCTATTGGGTCTGACGCCCATCCGTAGTGTAGATTATGCCGTTGGTACGTTCTTTGGGATTATTCCTGGAACGCTGGCGTATACATGGTTAGGAGTGACGGGGGAGAAGGTATTACGGGGAGGCGATCGCCTCCCTTTTTTCTTAGCATTGAGTTTCCTCACCCTACTTGCCGCTTTACCCATGTGGGCGAAGAGAATACAGAGGGGCTAAGTAGCCGTCATGAACTGCGTACACCAGGACGCATGAAAATTCTTATTCCTTCTGCCGTCTGCCGTCTGCCTCCTACCTTTTTTGGTCAGGTTTGCCCAAAGCCGAATAAACTACATTTACTAAATAACTCTTACCAGGTTGAAGTCCATGAGCTTGAAAGACCGTATTTCTGAAGACATCAAAAGTGCTATGAAGGCTAAAGATAAAATCCGCTTGGAAACAGTGCGGAGTATCAAAAAGGTCTTGTTAGAAAAAGAAGTAAGCCTCCGTCCTCAAGGCCAAGAAAGCCTCTCAGAAACTCAGGAAATTGAAGTTTTATCGCAGCAAGCAAAACAACGTCGGGATTCTATCGAGCAGTATCGTCAGGCAGGACGCGATGACCTCGCTGAAAAAGAAGCCCAAGAGTTAGCCATCATCGAAGAGTATCTGCCAGGACAACTCTCAGAAGAGGAAGTTGGTGCAGTTGTGGATGAGGTTATTGCTCAAACTGGAGCCACTTCAGTAAAAGATATGGGTAAGGTCATGGGACCTGTCATGCAACAACTCAAAGGTCGAGCTGATGGTCAGAAGATTCAAGCCATAGTCAAGGAAAAACTGAGTAATTAAAGACTAAAGAATTAACTCATGTTGTATTCATGCCCCGTTGCTTCCACTCCGCCATCAGTAGTGCCCCAGCCGCATCGCTATCTACTGGTTTAGAGAAAAAGTATCCCTGACCGTATTCGCATTGCAGGGCGATGAGGGGTGAAACTTGCTCTGATACCTCAATCCCTTCTGCAACCACGTCCATACTAAGGGTTTGTGCGAGCGTGACAATCGCCTGAACAATCTCAGAGTTCTCGCCGAGAGCACCAATTCGGCTGACAAAAGAGCGATCAATCTTGAGGGTACTAATGGGAAAGTTGTGTAAGCGACTCAAGGAAGAATAACCCGTACCGAAGTCATCAATGCACAGATGAATTTTTCTTTTCTTCAGCTCTAGAAGTATATCTTTTACTAAGTCTGGATTTTCCATGACTACACTTTCTGTAATTTCTAGCTTCAAACTGCCGATCGCAAGTTTGGTTTCCTGAAGAATTTTGTCGATTTGTTCGAGCAAATCAGGTTGAGTAAACTGTTTGCAAGAAAGATTGACGTTCATTGTCAACGGTTTAGTGGCAGAAAATTGCTGTTGCCAGATTCTCAACTGGCGACAGGCTTCCCACAAGATCCACCAACCGATGGGGGTAATGAGTCCCGTTTCTTCTGCGGTGGGGATAAATTCTGTTGGGGAGACTAAGCCGCGTTGTGGGTGATGCCAACGTAATAAGGCTTCAAAACCCGTAATCCTGCCAGTTAGCAGTGATACGATCGGTTGATAGTAAACTTGAAACTCTTGCCGTTCGATCGCTCGTCGCAGGTCTGTTTCCATCTGCAATCGATCTATAGCTACCTCGTGCATTGCTGCATCAAACACTTCGTAGTAAGTTTTGCCTTTTGCCTTGGCGCTGTACATGGCAATATCAGCATCGCGCAACAGGTCTTCTGGTTGAGCGTTACTGGTAGTATTTAAAGCAATACCAATACTCAGAGTCATGAAGACTTCACACCCATCAAGGTAGAAGGGCAGTGTCAAAGTCTGGTTGATGGCATCAGCCGTCCGAATAGCCTCACTAACATCCTCGATTCCTTCAAGGAGGATGGCAAACTCATCTCCTCCTAAGCGTGCCACTGTATCGGTAGGACGCAGGCAGCCCTGAAGCCGACGAGCGAAACACTGAAGCAACTGGTCGCCGATGCGATTTCCTAGGCTATCGTTGACTAGCTTAAAACGATTTAAATTCAGAAACAGTACAGCAAACAAATAGGGCTGACTCAGTGAGTTGCCCATAGACTTATGTTTAGCACGTCGAACCGCTTGCCTCAAGCGATCCATGAATAAAGCTCGGTTAGATAGCCCTGTTAGCTGATCGTAAAAGGCATTGCGAATGAGTTGTTCTTCGGCAAGTTTGCGTTCGGTGATATCAAAGGCGTAGATGCGGAGGCATTCGCTTTCTGCTTCCGCGACGTAATGCAGTACTTGCTCGTAATAAACCTCATCGATTTTGAGTTCCCGTCTGAAAGAGCCTTCGCCTTGCAACACGGTTGCGATCGCTTGCACTCCGACTAGAAACGGATGTCCAGCACCAGTGTCCTGTAGATCGGGGAACAATCGCATTGCTTCCGGATTGAGGTAGCGAAGGTTACCTGCTAAATCCGTTTCGATAATTGGATTGGGACTGAGTAGAGCAATTGAAGCTAGCCTCGCGCTCTCTTTTTCTGAGAATCGACGTTCCGTGATATCAATCCCTACACCAAAAACGAAGTCCAGTTCCCCCTTTTTATTGAAGATTGCTTGGCGACGCCACTCTACCAATAGTTCTCGACCATCTTTAGTGAGTACGCGGTTTTCGTTGATTGTTGGCTGTTTGAGCTTTACAAGCTGCTCGACTATTTTGGTTAGCAGTTCGCGGTCAGCCTCTGGAATAAAAGTTGATAGATAATCACGTCCAATAACCTCATCAAGGGTATAGCCCAGAGCTTTTAGAAATCCCTGATTCATCATTATCGTCTTGCCGTCAGGATTAATGGCGACAAAAAAGGCGGAACTGGTTTCAATGAGAGTTTTGCTAAAGTCTCGTTCTTGGCGCAGTTCTTCTAATCTTCGTTCGCTTCCTGCGATCGCACTTTTTAATTGCTCGTTGTCTTGCTCTAATGCGGCGGTTCGCTCGTTAAAACGTTGTTCCAATTCAGCCTTTAGTTGGTAAATTTCGGCAGGGTTCAACCCATAAGCTTTTGCAGGGTTTGGTTCTGCTACTCCTAACTCTTCAGTTGCCAATTGACTAGGACGAGTTCTAGTCAGATCTGATAACTGGGATTGATTGGTAGCTTCTGGATGTTTAGAACGAGCTTGTCCTAAAACTTTGGGAAGTAGCCGTACCGATAGCAGTGCTGTCAATAAAGCGATCGCTGCGATCGTTGCTTCAACTACCTCAGCTAGGGAATCATTTGGATGCCAAAGTGTCCATACATCCATTAAATGAGTTGTGCCACTAGCAAAAGTGAAAACTCCAAAGAGCATAAAGATTCCTGCGTAAGGCAAACCGCGCTGCTGACCCGCGAAGTAAACCAGTAGGATGAAAACAAAGTAATAGAATAAGGCAATTAGCAAATTAGAAGCGATCGCCGCTCTTGTCAGCCCTAGCTTCCAAAAATAGGAATGCCAGTACATCATCAATCCGTTGAAAAACAGAGGTTTTAAACAATCCAACATAAACATTTTTATCCAGGCATCTCGCGAGCCATCCTTGAACCGATATAAATTCTCTTCAGGCTCATCCTGTCAAATCTGGATCTGGAAGTGTAGCAAGTAGCTTGCTTAACACTTCAGGAGAAGCTTTACTGTGCAGATGTAAAACCTAGCTCCAACAGGTTGCGCCTAGTAGATGCGTGTCCAGATGCAGCCCTCGACGCACGGAGCGTGTTTGTGTCTTGTTATAAATTTCCGGTTTGATTACAGACTACGATTGATTGGACGCCCCAGGCGATCGGCACTAATTTCGGGATTTTCTGCCCAGCACCCTCGTTTATATTTAGCTTGAGCGTCATCCATATGCTAGCTTGTCGAGCGAATGCCGCTAGCACCCTGCTACGCTAATGACTCAATCGCTCACCCAAAAGCTGGCACTTTTCCTTAGCACTCCCAAGACTTACGGATGCACTTTACAAGTAGTGTTAATTAATCAAGCTTTAAACTCTACAAGTACTATGTCGGTAGATCAATACATAAGCCTTGACCTAGTTTACACGTTCTGCTGTCTGTAATGCTACTTCTATTAAAAAATAAAATACTAGCTCTGGTATCATAGACTACCAAGACATTCCATTAAAATTCAAATAATAACTCTAAGCTTATAGTTGTTAAACAGTTTTCCAAAAGTTTTTTCATTATCCAATTATTAAGAGCTGTTCCAACTTACTAATTAATCTAATGTTATAAAACATCAGTTATTGCACCTCACCTCAATGAAAAAGGCGGACGTTTTGCCCGCCTTACCAACTAGTATTTAGCCTTTCACACAGATGACCTGCTTAAGGGTTGCCACTACTTCAACCAGGTCAGACTGATTGTTCATCACCTCGTCGATAGGCTTGTAAGCGCCTGGAATTTCATCCAAAATGCCCTCATCCTTACGACACTCAATACCTTTAGTTTGCTCGACTAAATCATCTAGCGAGAAGTGCTTCTTCGCCTTATTCCGAGACATCAACCGACCAGCACCGTGGCTGCAAGAGCAGTAGCTGTCGTGATTCCCCTTACCCTTAACAATGAAAGACTTTGCCCCCATCGAACCGGGGATAATGCCGTAATCCTCCTCTCGCGCCCGAACCGCACCCTTACGAGTGACGTAAACCTCTTCGCCAAAATGGACTTCCTTCTCTGCGTAGTTGTGATGACAGTTCACCGACAGTAGAGGCTTAGTTCCCTTACCACCAGCGAGATGCTTCTCAACAATTCGCTTGAAGCGTGCCATCATTACATCGCGATTGACACGAGCGTAATTCTGCGCCCACTGCAAGTCCCGCCAGTAAGCTTGGAACTTTGGCGTTCCAGCCAGAAAGTAGGCAAGGTCTGGGTCGGGGAGGTAAGTGTCTGTCATTTTCGCCAGGTCTTTAGCCGTGCTGATGTGGCATTGTGCCAGCATATTGCCAATGTTGCGCGAACCGGAGTGTAACATCAGCCAGACTTGGTTCTCGGTATCGATGCAAACTTCAAGGAAATGATTTCCTCCGCCGAGGGAACCCATCTGTCTCATGGCTTTTCCTTTCAAGTCTTGCACCCCTGGATGCAGTTCCTTAAAATCAGCCCAACTTTGCCAGTTAGTTACGGTTTTTTCAACCTCTTTGTTTTCGTTGAAGCCGACTGGGATAGCGGCTTCAATATCCAGGCGAATCTTCTTGAGCTTACCCTCTAGTTGAGAGGCGACGAACGGGGTTTTAATTGCAGCCATACCGCAACCAATATCAACGCCTACAGCAGCTGGGATGACGGCATCTTTCGTTGCAACTACAGAACCAACCAGCGCTCCCTTTCCCAAGTGAACGTCTGGCATTAGCGCTACGTGCTTGAAGACAAAGGGCAAAGATGCCACATTCTTTGCCATCTTAGTTTCCTCTGAGCCAAGGTCGTGATTCGCCCAAGAGAGGACTGGCGTTGGAGTTGAGAGTTTTAGGTTTGCGTATGGCATGAACGTTTGCCTCTAAAAATAGAATAGTTGTGGTATGGGAGAGCGGCTTTTGTACAAGTGATGAGAGGTTATTTCCATGATTTTTTGGCTAAAGTAATCCCGTACTAGAAGATTTACACGGGGTAGCTTTGGGATTGAGTTAATTATACTACATTTGTACTACAAAAGATAAATCTAAACCTTGGATTTTAGATTAACGGGACTTAGACAAAAATTTGGAAGTTATAAAACATCCCCCATTGGACTAATTGCAGTTTCCTCTCGCAAGGATGAGGGTGAAATGAAAAATAATTAGAAAACTTAATAAAGTAGTTTATGATACAAAAATGGCGCATCCCATTCAGCTACCAGAACGCTCATTGGGCAAAACACCCACGATCGCTACTATAGCCTCGCTCTGTCTTGCTCTACTCTCCATTGCTTCTGCCGCAATTTTCATCAAATTCAGCGAACAGGAAATTACTCCCTACGCTACAGCGTTCAACCGTTTTTGGATTACCGCAGTCATTTTGGGATTGTGGAGCGGCTTTAAGGCAGTACGCCGACAACAGGAGAACAGCGAAACGCCCCAATCATCCCCTTATACGGGAGCGATCATAGGACAGTTATTTTTGGTAGGGCTGTTTTTAGCTGCCGACTTGATGCTTTGGGCATGGTCACTGACGCAAACTAGCGTGGCTAACGCAACGTTACTGGCAAACCTGACGCCAGTATTCTCCTGTCTAGGTGGATGGTTGTTCTGTCGCAGACGCTTTGATCGGCAATTTCTGCTTGGGATGCTCATTGCGATCGCTGCCATTTTTGCGATTGGATTTAATGATTGTCAACTTGCTAGTGGTAAATTCCTTGGAGATATTGCTGCTTTAATTGCTGCTGTGTCTTTCAGCGTCTATCTGTCGGTACTGGAACGACTCCAAAGCCAGTTAGGGGTTACAAGGATTGTGTTGTGGAGTTCAGCGATCGCTACACTAGTATCCTTGCCGATTGTACTGATTGATGGAGGTCAAGTGTTTCCAACCTCCTGGCAGGGATGGCTAACAGTTATTTCTCTAGCTGGTGTTTGTCAAATCCTGGGACAGGGAATGCTCGTACACAGTCTCGACCAGTTGTCATCAGAATTCGTGGCTTTATTCCTGCTTTTAGAGCCGATACTGGCGGGAGTTGGAGCTTGGGCATTGTTTTCAGAACAATTGGGTTTGTTGAATCTGGTGGCGTTTGCGATCGCGTTGGGAGGCGTATACCTTTCTCTATCGAGTCCATCTGCACTGAGAGATGAAGCAATTCAACCAAGTTTCGCAATGTTGCAGGTAGAAACTGACCCAAAAAATCGAGAGCAAGAAGTGGTCAAGGTTGTACTCAACAGTTGTGTTGCCAAAAATGCCTGAGAACAAACAGTGGATAGCATACAAAGCGGCTTTGGGCTTGGTTTGGGCTTGATATCTGTTTAAGTCCCGTTAACGGTATAGCCATTAAGGCTCAGGAAACCCCGCTCAATTTGTTAGTCAAGTTAATGAGCTGAGTGAGAAACTACATTAAAATTTGTAAAGAGGGCAAGGCTTTCTGCGGTTGCCCCAAATTTGTTAGCGCAATCGACACTCAACTCAGGTCTAACCCTATGGCAGTTCGTAAGGATACAATCTTTGAGCGTTTCTTGTCGCCCATTATCCGCAGCTTTATTGATGAGGAAAAACTGCGGCAGTTTTATGAAAGTATTGATTGGGAAGCTGAAGGCGATCGCTTCCGGCATCCTGACTTAATTTATCCTCAGTATTATATTAGTCAGAACTTCCACGGGATTGAGGGTGGCTATCTAAACCCCGGTGCTTCGGTTTCCTACGATCCAATTACTCAATACGTGCTGCCACCGAATGAAGCCTGGGTACGCCAGGGATTGATTGATTCTATAAAAGGAAAGCCGCGACGAATCCTAGATTTGGGTTGTGGTACGGGTTCCACAACACTGATGTTGAAACAAGCCTTTCCTCAAGCCCAAGTAACTGGGTTAGACTTCTCTCCTTATATGCTCGTGATGGCTGACCACAAGGCGAAAGCTGCTGGGTTAAATATACAGTGGCGACATGGCAATGCGGAAGAAACGAGCTTCCCCGATGCATCGTTCGACCTAGTTACGGCATCGTTGTTGTTTCACGAAACACCTCCAACGGCAAGTAAGTCGATTCTGCGGGAATGCTTCCGGCTGCTGACGGCAGGCGGAGAAGTGTTAATTTTAGATGGCAATCAGAAAACCCTGCGTCAAGTGGATTGGCTAACTGAGGTATTTGAGGAACCGTATATTAAGGATTATGCGGCTGGAAGTGTGGACGCCTGGATGGGGGCAGCAGGCTTTGAAGTAGTGCAAACTAAAGATTTATTCTGGATACATCAGGTAGCCCAAGGGATGAAACCTATCCCAGCCGAGAA
>DATNQT010000044.1:0-20824 GCA_036703885.1 Candidatus Sericytochromatia bacterium | reverse complement strand
GAGCCAATCGAGAATAGCGACATTGGAAAGTACACAAAGAAATCCTCTTTTTTAAGGAAATTAATGAACTTTATGAAGCTACCAATTCCAGCGTATTTTGTTGGAGGCTAAGAACCTTTTAACTCATACGGACTTAGATATTGCTGATATTTCCGATAACTTACGATTTGACGAACCCACCAACTTTAGCAAGTTCTTTAAAAAGTATGTTGCATTGACGCCTCTGCAATTTCGTAATCGGAAGCCGCCTCAGGATTAATCCGAGTTATTTACCATTTTATCTGTAAATTGAATTACCGTCTGGTAGCCAGTAACGACTACCTTGGGAAAGTTCTATCTTACTCATCCTTCTAAGACAATGAAAATCACAGGTAATACTATCCTCATTACAGGTGGAGCAACGGGCATTGGATTAGCCTTAGCGGAGGTTTTCCTGAGAGAAGGCAACCAAGTAATCATCTGCGGAAGAACAGAGAAAAAATTGCAAGAAGCAAAGTCGAAACTTCCTTTGCTTCTTATCAGAGTCTGTGATGTTTCCAAAGACAGCGAAAGTTGGCTTTCACACCGCTTGCGGCTGTTCCTATCTATTGTGCGACAAAAGCAGGTTTACATTCATTCACTCAATCTCTAAGGCATCAATTACGAAATACACCAATCAAAGTGTTTGAGGTAGCCCCGCCGATTGTTGATACAGAGTTAGACAGGGGTGCAAGAGAGAACCGAGAACAAGAAAACGTAGTAATTTCGCCTGTGGAAGTTGCTGAGGAAGCTTTGAAAGGTATGAAAGAAGACCAACTGGAAATTGTAATTGGTTTGGCAAGTAAGCTACGTGCTGCTCCTGATAAAATGTTTGACATCATAAATTGCTGATGTCGGAATCATTTTCATCTACCAAAGCTTCTGATAAAAAAAGCCAAAGCTTCTGATAAAAAAAGCGATCGCCTTCTCCCACCAATTGTTCCTGATGGAGGGAGGCACTCCCCTGAAGTTGTTGCGTTTAACTTCCTTCATCTGGATGACAGGATTTACGGCTGCACCTGGGCACCATGACTGCGGGGATCATCTTGAGGGGCTTGTGTTGTTGATACGGGGGCATCAAAATCAGAAACTTGCCCACTAGCTTGGGTATAAGGTAGAGGTAGAGCGGCAACCAAAGCATTTAAGTTCGCTTGCATGATATTGCGGGGTTGTTCCCCTATTGTTTGGGCGATCGCTTTTCCGTCCTGACCTAAAAACACAAAATGAGGAATGCCATCCACTCGATAATTGAGGATTTCTGGTAACCACTTAGTGTTATCCACATTCAGCATCACAAAATTAACCGAGTCAGCATACTGCTGTTTCAGTTCACCCAAATCCTTCGCCATCGCCTGACAGCTAGTACACCAGTTAGCATAGAACTCCATCAGCGTTGGCTTACCATTCGTAAGTGCTACTTCCAGTGGTGTGGCTTTCTGGGCTTGAGTATCGAGGGACGTTGCACTTGTTTCGGTTTGCAATCCTAAAAAGAGGGCTACAGCGAGAGCGATCGCGACTAGCGCAATTAAAAAATTCCTGAGGCGAGTACCACTTGTAACTTCAGGCTTTTGGGAGGATGTCGATACCGAGTCAGGTGAATTCGCCGTCATGCTTAATCAAACTTATTATTCGCTAACTTTCACACAAACACTGTAACAAGACCATGAAAAAACGGGTAACGCTGACCTTTCCCAAACGCACGGTTCAGATGCCAGTGACTTACCGACTGGCAAAGGATTTCAATGTAGCGGCAAATATCATTCGCGCCCAAGTTGCCCCCAATCAAATCGGCAAGCTGGTGCTGGAATTGTTGGGGGATATTGATCAATTGGATGCAGCAATCGAGTGGATGCGATCGCAGGATATTAATGTTTCCTTGGTCGGTCGTGAGATTTTAATTGATGAAGATAGTTGTGTTGATTGTGGCTTGTGTACCGGAGTTTGCCCCACAGAAGCCCTAACCCTTGACAAAGACTTTAAACTCAACTTTACGCGATCGCGCTGTATTGTTTGCGAGCAGTGTATTCCTACCTGTCCGGTTCAAGCAATTTCTACCAATCTCTAGAAGGCTTCACGAGGCGCGATCGAAGGACGTTCTACCTCGTTGGGTCGTAACGGGATTGAATCAATGCTATAGGCGTTTTTTGAAGCGAATCGAGTGGTAAACACACGCCTGCCCTAACATCGATACCAGTTATTCCAGAACCTAGGGGTAATCCGTATCGATTAACTGACACGACGGCTTTAACGTTTGTTGTTATTTAACAACGGTCGCACGATTAAGAAGCCAGTCCCAAATGCCGTCAACACAATCAGCAAGATGGCAACGAGTAACATCCATCCATTAATATCCGACAGCGCTTCTGAGTGGGAAGTACGACGGGAGCGAGGTGCTTCTTGTTCAATGACCACTGTCTCGGAGTAGGGAGATTCGGGTTCGGAGTCCTGAAAAGATGATGGAAATTCAACAGCTGGAGTACTTGCAACAGGTCGATGTGGGGCGGGTGGAGGGGTATGACGGGGTTCCGGCGGTGTGACGGGCTTCGGTCGAGGTACGTCAACCTGACTTGGCGTACTAAAGGAACCAATAATCTCCTGTAGGTACTGGGCTGACTGAACAACTTTGTCAACTTGTTGTTGCAGTTGTTGATTTTGCTTGACTAATTTCTGATTTTGTGATTTGAGAGAGCCGATGGTTGTCTGTGCGGCTTGCAACTCAGCTGCCAGTTCCCGGTAGACGGAAATTGGGACGGAGGCGCTGTATTTGTTTGCCGATGTTGGCGGCGCGTAACGGTCGGTTGACGGGTTTTGCATAGAGGGATGGATTCGGGAATCAGAGGTCATTGGTTGAGCAAAACTTCTGTAAGGCAAGAATAGTTGAATTGCGTTGCTAAACGCAGCAATTGTTTCAGAAAGTTGCTAACTAATCAACCTTACTCGCACCCAGATTGAAAGTCAGGGCATTTAAGAAGGCAATAATGGAAAAAAGTGCCCGACGGGTCCAGTTCCCAAACCAATATCTAGAGAATACTTTAAAGCGGTCGTGACATAATCTTTTGCCGATCGCACTGCCGATAGTAAGTCTTTTCCCCGTGCCAGATTGGCAGCTATCGCACTACTGAGGGTACAACCAGTCCCGTGAGTATTAGACGTTTCCACCATCGCGGTTGTCAGAGTGGTTAGCTGCTGCCCATCAAACCAGACATCCACACCCCGCAACTCACCTGTCATCCCGCCACCTTTAACGAGGACGGAGGTTGCCCCCAATTGATAAATCCGTTGCGCTGCTTGGCGCATATCATCCAAAGTATGAATCTCCAAACCCGTTAAGAGCTGTGATTCGTAGCGATTAGGCGTTACAATCGCCGCCATCGGGATTAAGATATCCCGCAAAGACGCTACGGCATCATCATCAATCAGTTGGGCACCTGTCCGCGAAACCATCACAGGGTCTACCACCAAGTTCTTCAGACCTAAGGTTTTTACCTGCGATGCCACAGCATTAATAATTTCTTGGTTGAGTAACATCCCAGTTTTGGTTGCCTGGACGCCGATATCGCTGACTACTGCCTCAATTTGGGCAACGACTGCCTCTGGTGGTAAGGCATCAACCCGCAGGACACCCACGGTATTTTGTGAAGTCACGCAAGTTAGGGCACTCGTGCCGTGAACACAGTGAATCGCAAATGTCTTTAAATCTGCCTGTATCCCCGCGCCGCCGCCGCTATCAGAACCGGCAATTGTCAAAGCGATCGGTACTCTTGATTGAGTTGCAGCTGTCATACTGAGAAAAAATAAACCCTTATCGACTCGTCCTTACTGCCTGGGAAAACGACGCCGTTGCAGGAATTCTGGAATATCCAATCCCGGTCTAGGACCAGGCGGTTCGGCTTTGGGTGCGGGTGGATTTGGGGCGGGTGCGATCGGTCGCCTTTGATAAGGGGCTTCCCTGATCGCGGGGGCTGGCTGGGTTTCTCCACTAAACCCAGTGGCAATGACGGTAATTCTAATCTCCCCTTGCATTTTCTCATCGATCACTGCCCCAAAAATGATATTGGCATTGGGATCGACGACCTCATATACCGTTTCTGCTGCTGCATTGACTTCGTGAAGCGTGAGATCGCTGCCCCCCGTGATGTTCAGGACAACGCCTCTGGCTCCTTCAACGGAAGACTCTAGTAAGGGAGAGGAAATTGCCGACATCGCCGCTTCCCTAGCTCGCGACTTTCCGGAACCCACACCGATCCCCATTAATGCCGAACCCGCATCTGCCATCACGGCACGAACATCGGCAAAATCAACGTTAACCAAACCAGGGATCGTAATAATATCGGAGATTCCTTGCACCCCCTGACGCAGGATATCATCAGCAACCCTAAAGGCTTCCTGAACCGGAGTCTGTTCGGAAATAACCGACAGCAGCTTGTTGTTGGGAATCACAATTAAGGTATCCACCCGGCTTTGCAGTGCCGCAATACCTTCCTCTGCCTGAGAGGTACGGCGGCGTCCCTCAAAGGTGAAAGGACGGGTAACGACGCCAACGGTTAGAGCACCCATCTCTTTTGCCACTTCCGCAACAATGGGTGCAGCACCTGTCCCGGTTCCACCGCCCATCCCAGCTGTGATGAAAACGAGGTCAGCATTTTCTATGGCATGAGCAATTTCGTCGCGGGATTCCTCGGCGGCTTTTTGACCGATCGCGGGATTTCCTCCTGCACCCAGTCCTCGCGTCAACTTCTGACCCATCTGTAACCGTTTGGGGGCATTAGCTTGGGCAAGGGCTTGTGCATCCGTGTTGATCGACCAAAATTCGACTCCAGCCACTCCACTTGTGATCATGCGGTTGACTGCATTTCCTCCGCCCCCACCGACACCAATGACTTTGATTTTGGCAACGCTACCTGGCACGATGTTGTCACTCCTGATTTCTTCCCGAGGTATGCCCTTGGGATCGTGGGGTTGACTGAACTGTAACCCCGAATTACTGAAGGGGTGAGAATTGTCCACTCCGGCTGAAAGTTCGGCGTGGCCACTGCTATGAGAGCTTTTACGGGTAAGCCCTAGTTTATTATTAAGAGTCATTGCAATAGGTCAGGATCGATATACAACTTTATCAGTTATAGGTAGCAATCTGAGTCAACTATAGAGTAAGTCGATAGAAAAACCAAAGAATGTTTGGCGGCAAGAGTGTTGAGACTCTTGAAGAGAGTAATTGTCAAGCTTCCCCAGTAAGAATTTAGCAACCAACTTGAATGTAGCTTTAAAACACTCTTCATTGCTTAATCTTAATGAGTGCTCGGGTTAAGCGTCTCATTTCCTTTAGTCATTTGAATTGCTGGAAAGTCTGGGTTTTTGAGGTCGATATAGGCAATTTTGCTTTGCTGGATATGAGTTGGCAATTCTCGCATTCGATCAAGAACACCGAGTTGCTCACTAAATCGGGAACTATACGGTCCAAAATGGACATTTCCTAGCTCGGTTTTCAGGATTAAATTGCTTGGATCTTGCCAATCTATCTCAAAAACTTTGACAGCCGAGTGGATTACTGCCTGGTAGACTTCCGACCAGTAAGGACGATATTGAGCGTTTGAGCCAATGACTTTTAGAGTAGGTAGCTCTCTTGTTTGCTCAAGTTGCGTATAGCTGCTTTTAGGCAACCATACCCCCTGTTCGTCCAATAAACCGGACGATGAGGTAGGGTTGGAAGTTTTGGCGTTTTGACTAGTGGGTGCTTGAGCAATCGCCACGGGCTTGCGCTCTACGACTTGAATAGTTAATCCGGGCGGCATCAGTTGGCGGCTGACAGTAGCTTTGACAATCGGAGCTTGAGATTCCAACGATTTAGCGATCGCTTGGGGTTGGACTTGCAGCAAAGAATGGGGATAAGACAAGGGCAGTAGTGAGCGAATCGTTTTCGAGGAAAGAAAGTGATTGCCCTCAATGACAATTTGTTCCGGTTTACGAATCACCCAATTGGGCAACGTAATCGCCCAAACTAAACTGGTAGCCATACCGCCAGCCAAAAGCGATCGCCAAAGCGATTGAAATGATTTAATCCGGCGTGCGCGTCGCAGCTTTTTACGCCGGGTGGTCAATTCTGTTTGAGAAACTGATGCAATGTTTGCCATCGACTACCGAGCGGGTTCAAAGGATGTAAATTCTCAACGGTGTTTGTGCTTGAAACAAGAGTTAAACATACACCAGGAGAATCTCGGAGAGCTGTATTCATCTGTCTACCTAGTGAAGGCAAGATACTTTTTTCATTTAACCACTCATGCTTCAAAGACGTTCTAAGTTTGTTATATGACTGCTCACGACTCCAATCAACTACAGCTGTTCCCTGCTCTCCTTGTTTAATTCAGGGCAGCAATCCTCTTCATTTGGATAAGGTGGAGACCTTATAAGTTTTACTCCTGAAGCCCCTTGCGGTCGGGAAAGATACCCTTAAGAGTACTGACTAATCCACGGATCAGTGAAACTACTGGGTAAAGATCAGTAAAAGTACTTAGGCTGACTCCTCTGTTCGTCAAGTGTCTGTGGAATTAAAGATGGGGGGCTATAACCCCCATACAAGTTGTGTTAGCGATGATTTAGGGTGTGACTGCATCAGTCTTGATCAGCATGAAACTGCATCTACTAACGTTTTTCAAAGCTTGCAACCCTTCTAAGACACTCGTAGTAGGGAATCCAGAGGATCGTCAGTACTATATCGATTTTTCTTCCGTAAGAGGCGGCAGAATTGTCGAGGCATTAGGACGAACGATTATTCGCCTTTCACCAGATGAACCGACCTGTCAACTGTTTACGGGTCATATCGGCTGTGGAAAGTCTACAGAGCTGTTTCGACTCAAAGCCCAGTTGGAACAGCACCAATTTCATGTCGTTTACTTTGAGTCAAGTAAGGACTTGGATATGGCGGATGTTGATATCAGTGATATTTTGCTCAGTATTGCCAAAGCTGTCAGTGAAAGCCTAGAAGCAATTGGCATTCACCTCAGGCCTCGGTACTTTGCTAAGTTATTCAACGACATCAAAGACTTTTTGCAGACTCCCATCGATCTATCGGCGGAAGCCGAACTCTCGGTGGGTATTGCGAAAATTACCGCTAAAACTAAGGAAAGCCCCCAACTGCGCGACCAGCTCAGACAGCACTTAGAACCTCGAACCCAAAGCATTCTCAACGCTATCAACGAAGAAATTTTGGGGCGGGCAATTGAGGAACTCAAGCGGCGCGGCAAAAAAGGTTTAGTAGTGATGGTTGATAATCTAGACCGGGTTGCTCCTAGACCTGTACCCAGTGGGCGATCGCAATCTGAGTACCTGTTCATCGACCGTGGCTCTCAGCTACGGGGCTTAAAGTGCCATGTTGTTTACACTGTGCCTTTGGCTTTGATGTTTTCTAACGAGTATGAAACTCTGAAGAATCACTTGGGAGGAGGTGTGGCTCCTAAGGTATTGCCAATGGTGCCAATTCAGTCACGAGATGGGAGCGAACTCCCTAAAGGAATGGCGCTACTACGGCAATTAGTGCTAGCACGAGCCTTTCCTGGGGTTGATGCTCAACAACGGTTGACTTTGATTCAAGAGGTATTTGATCGCCCACAAACTCTTGACCGATTGTGTCGCGTCAGTGGCGGTCATGTTCGCAACTTGTTGGGGCTACTCTACAACTGTCTGCAACATGAAGACCCACCCATCTCCCGTGGCTGCTTAGAGAGTGTCATCAAGGGCTACCGGGATGACCTTACCTTGGCAGTTGATGAGGAAGAATGGGAGTTGCTCTCTCAAGTCGTACAACAGCAGACTGTCAAAGGTGAAAGAGAATATCAAGTTTTATTACGGAGTATGTTTGTCTATGAATACCGAGATGAGTTGGGACGCTGGTTTGGCATTAATCCAGCTTTAGCAGAAACCCCCAGATTTCGGTCTCTAACCACCGTTGCCAACAATAACTAGTGCAGCTCATTAATAACCCATTCGCGTATCGTCAACAGCTCAGTCCAGAATATGTAAGTTAAAGGCAAGGATAGCTTACCTAAATAAAGTTGTTCGCGATCGCCTTCGTTATGAAGACAAGAAACTTCTTTAGTTTCATAGAGTTCCTCTGCCCCTATTTGCCGATGAGACACCCTGCGCTTTAAACCCACAACAAAGGAATGAAAATCTTTTTCCTCTGCTCCTCCTGAGTATTTTCTACAGGAGAAGCTTTTTGCTGAGCTTGAAGCAATTATTGTATCCAGGACTACAAAATATATAAATGTTACTTGGGTCTTGAATTTAGGTAATTGCCAACAAAAATATGTAATATTGATGATGCGCTTGTGACAAGCATTAGTAAAAAAGGTGAACGCTGCTGTCAAACTGTTCGTAAAGCGAACAACTTTTTTATAGTGGTGAGTAACATCTATCTTGCCGTCTCACCTTTATTGAAGGAGAAACAAAAGTGAGAGAGTCGCAGCCAAATCTTGAAATGTACAAACAGAGCTATTTAAGTCAGTGATTAGCATCACCTGCTGCTGGAAGCTGAATCACATTATTTACATCTTTTAATCACCTATAAATTAGCTTTTTATCACTGAATAACTGCAATAGATCGAGCAGTCTTAGGGATAATCTATTTCTTGAAGTGGATGCATCTAATCGGTCTGAAAAAGCTCTAGTAGTGGCGGGAGGTAAATTTCTCAAAACTGTCTACTTTTAAGGGTAGTTTTACCTAAATAAAACACCCTTATTAAGGCTTTACCCAGAGGATTAGAAGCTCAAAAGCTTCCTAGAAAAAAATTTTCTCTATTCAGAGAAATACACTCAGGCTAGTAGAAATTGCATACAGGTAGTAGTCGAAGCATTTATGAAATGAAGGAGCAAAACCAACTAGAAGAAGTAGCAGCATTTAATGAGCGATCGCTATTAACGTTATCGCGGGCGATTACCTTATCTGAGGGGCATTTTGCGCTGATTTTGGTGCGTTGCAACTACGAGGTTTGCTCGTGGCAAATGTGGCAGCAGCTACAACAACTCACAGCCGTACCGCTAAGTGAGCTAGTTCTACAACACTCAATCAAAAGCCTCTACACCCCGATTCTCTCTGCCCTTGCTCGTGAAAGGACAGCGGCTTTATGTGTATTTGGTTTAGAGTCAGTAACGGCAATTGACTCGGTACTGATTTCAACCAACCAGATTCGAGATGAATTTCGTAAAAGCTTAACAGTGCCGTTAGTGTTGTGGATGACTGATGAGGTACTACAAAAACTGACTCGGTTTGCTCCCGATTTTAAGAGTTGGGCGGCTACCTCGATCAAGTTTGATCTTGCGAGCGACCAGTTACTCGCATTGTGGCATCAAACCGCAAATCTGCTTTTTGCAACTATTCTGAATAGTGATCTTAGGGAGTTTCTGCCCAATTACGTTCTTAATCTAGCTCCCGGTTGTCGCCGACGCCAAGAACTTGAGTCAGCCCTAAGGGATTTACACTCTCGTAAACAGAGCTTAGAACCAGTACTCGTTGCAACTTGGCAATTCATTCTTGGGCGAGATGCCTTTAGCAATGACCATATTGATCTTGCCTTAGAGCTATATCAGCACAGTCTAAACTTTTGGCGGCAAGAAGTGAAAAGATGGGAAGAGTGGAAGCGGAGTTTCTATGAGGAAAACCTCACCCTCGGACTTCAGCCCAATCCGCTAACACTTCCTCACGTCCTCACCCCCTCCTTTTTAGAGCGGCAAGGACTGCTGCTCCATCACATAGGCTTGTGTTATTGCCGCCAAGCTGAGTTGGAATCCCCAGAGAGTCGTCGTAGCTGGGAAAAAGCTAGGGAATCATTTAGGGCAAGTCTTAAAGTGTTTTCAGCAGCAGGGCGTCTAGATTTGGTTGCTCAGTTAACAATTCAGCTGGGCGAGGTACTACAATACCTGCAAAGCTGGACAGATTTACAGGCTCTTGCTCTAAAGTCCCTGACACAGCCTCAAACTCAAAATAATTCTGTACTACATATCAAGGCGTATGGCTTTTTGGCGGCTGTTGCTTTAGCCCAAGCCAATTGGGAGGATGCACAAGCCTTAGCGGCTGCTGCTATCGACATCCTTAAGCAGTTTCAGCCGCCTAGTGTTGACATTCTCTTGCAAGCGGCACAAAATCCTGAGGATTGCCCAAACTCTCTACCCGATCGCGAAGCAGTAGCAACCCAAGCCGTGCCAGCATTCTCTGTAAGCGAGGTGGGGCGCGATCAAGCATTTTATCTACTGATTGCAGGTAAAGCACACCGACAGTTGGGTAAACCCATAGCCGCCATTCATGACCTAGAACAAGCTATCGCGCCAGAAACGCTACAGTATATTGCTTTACAGCAGTATCCAAAGCTTTATATCGAGATCTTAGAAGAATTGCGATCGCTCTATCTCGAACAGCAACAATACCTTCGAGCCTTTGAACTCAAACAAGAACAACGTAGGCTCGAACAACAGCAGGGATTTTGTACCTTCATCGGTGCTTCACCCTTGCAACCCTTTGCTGGACACAGCCGAGGAATGCGAAATTCACCTTTGGAAATGGTGGCAGCGGGGCGTCTGACCGATATTAATCGCCTCATTGAACGCCTGAGTCGCAATGATCACAAACTCACAATAATTCACGGTTCTTCCGGTGTCGGCAAAACTTCGCTGATCGATGCCGGTTTAGTACCAGCCCTCGAAGAACGAATTATTGGTGCCAGAGAAGCTATGCCTGTTGTGCAAAAAGTATACAGGGATTGGGCTGGAGAATTGGAAAAACGTTTGACAAGTGCTTTGCACGTCAAGGGTCAATGCTTGGAGGTAGAAGAGCAACTGACTTCTGATGATGGACAACAGACAAAACTGCAAAGGATTTGGGAACAGTTACAGCTTTCTATAGAACACAACGTATTAACGGTTCTGATTTTTGACCAGTTTGAAGAGTTTTTTTTCGTCTGTACCAACCCAGTCGAGCGCTGCCAGTTTTATGATTTTTTAGCACAGTGCCTAAATCTTCCTTTTGTGAAAGTAATCTTCTCGCTACGAGAAGATTATCTGCATTATTTGTTGGAGTGCGAACGCTATAGCAATCTGAATGCGATCGATAACAATATTCTGGATCGGCAGCTTCGCCATCACATAGGTGATCTTGCTCCGGCAGATGCCAAAAACGTCATTGCGACGTTGGGGCAGGTGTCTCAGTTTCAACTGGAGGAACCTCTCATTGAGGCATTGGTGCAAGATTTAGCAGAAAGTTCGGGCGTAGTGCGTCTGATCGAGTTACAAGTTGTAGGAGCGCAACTGCAAGCTGAAAAAATTACAACCCTAGAACAATACCAGGCACTAGGCAGCCAGCCAAAGGCATCTCTGGTGAAGCGATCGCTTTTAAATGTGATTAGCGATTGCGGACAAGAAAACGAAGATCGAGTTTGGCAAGTCTTGTTCTCCCTAACCGATGATAGAGGTACTCGTCCTTTAAAAACTTACGGTCAGTTGCTCGGTAGTGCTTTGCACGTCATCGGTCAAGGACAAAGCAGTAATGAACAACTGGACTTGATATTAAAAATATTAGTAGGTTCCGGTTTAGTATTACGAGTGCCGGAAGAACCCCAAGACCGATATCAACTCGTTCATGATTATCTGGTCGAACCGATTCGTCAAAAATATCAGCAGCGTACCCAAAGGAATATCATTGCCCAACTAGAACGCAGTGAACTCGAACTTGTAAAAGTTCGCAAACAGCGACTGCGAGCGATCGCCGTTGGTGTGATGATGACAATATTAGCCCTTACCACTGGTGCATTGGGATGGCGAGCCGAGGTTGAAAGAAGACTGGCAGCCGCCCTCTCCCTCAACGCTCAACTCAGTGCCCTCAGTGCCTCTTCTGAAGCGCTCTTTGTTTCCGATAAACGGTTTGATGCACTCCTTGAAGGGTTAAGAGCAGGAAAACGCATTAAGGAGATCGAAACAAGCAATTCTGCCTCCGTACAGGTGAAACCAGAGACTCGCTTACAAGTAGTAACAGCTCTCTCACAAGTTGTTTACGCTCTTTCAGAGCGCAATCGCTTAGAGGGGCATAATGATGTGGTTTGGAACATCAATTTTTCCCCAGATGGTCAGCTCATCGCCTCAGCTAGCCGAGATAAGACGGTGAGGCTTTGGCGTCTGGATGGAACTTTCGTTGCTAACCTCAAAGGCCATCACGATAGCGTTACCAGCGTTGCCTTTAGTCCTGAGAGTCAGCTGATTGCGTCTGGAAGCTGGGATGGTACGGTAAGGCTCTGGCGTCGTGATGGCACTCCTGTTGCCACACTTAGGGGTCATGTCGGTCATGTATACAGTGTGAGCTTTAGTCCGAATGGGCAACTGATTGCTTCTGGCGGGAGCGATCGCACCATTCGATTGTGGAGTGTTAGCGGCAAGTTAATTAGGACGTTAAGGGATCATGAGGGTATAGTCCAGTCAGTCAGCTTTAGCCCCACAGGTGAAATACTTGCTTCTGCGGGTAAGGATAAGACAATCAAGCTGTGGACAGTTCAAGGAACCTTGCTGCAAACCCTTAAAGGGCACAGCGGCAAAGTTAATTGTGTCACCTTCAGTCCCGATGGTCAGTTCATCGCCTCAGCCAGTGACGATCGCACAGTGAAGCTTTGGAACTCCTCAGGAGCGCTGCTGAAAACGTTCCAGAATCATCACAATTGGGTGTTGGCAGTAGCGTTCAGTTCTGATGGTCAGTTGCTTGCCTCAGCAAGTGCCGATAATACCGTAAAGCTCTGGCAACGCAACGGTACTGTGTTAAAAACCTTTGCTGGACACAGTGATAGCGTTACAACTGTCAGTTTCAGACCCGTTCGTCTTAGGGATCGAGCCTTAGGGAATGGGGATACAGAGGATACCTCTACAGTCCCTTTACTTGCATCCGCAAGCTTAGACAAGACAGTCAAGCTCTGGGAGGGTAGCGCTCGGTCTCGTTTAATCTTACAAGGGCATCAGGGGGCTATTCAAGATGTTGCCTTTTCGCCAGATAATCAACGAATTGCGACAACGGGAAAGGACAGTACTGTAAAAATCTGGAATCGTAGGGGTCAACTGCTCAACACCTTAATCGGGCACAAAGATACCGTTTGTAGTGTTAGCTTTAGTCCTGATGGTCAGCTAATCGCCTCTGCGGGTCGGGATGGAACGGTAAGACTCTGGAACGCTCAGGGGACTTTAATTAAGATTTTAACGGGTCATCGGGACTGGGTATTAAGTGTGAGCTTTAGCCCTGATGGAGAGCGACTGGCATCTGCAAGTCGGGATGGAACGGTAAAGCTTTGGAGTCGCGACGGGACTTTGATAAAGACATTGGGAGAGATGCGCGATCGCAAATCGGATAAAGTGCTGCTAGATTGGCGCATACTTAGTGTTGAGCAACCTAGTGGCGCTTCTATCAACGCTGTCAGCTTTAGTCCTGACGGTCAGCTCTTGGCTAGTGCCAGTGATGATAATACAGTGAAGCTCTGGAGTAGGGAGGGAACATTACTAACAACTCTCTGGGGTCATAGTAATTGGGTTTTGGATGTCAGCTTCTCACCCGACTCTCAGATGCTGGCTAGCGCCAGTTATGACAACACAGTGAAACTTTGGAGCCGCAAGGGTGAGCTACTCAAAACCCTCAAGGGACCGAGTGACAGCGTTGCTCGCGTTCGTTTTAGTCCCAGTGGGAAAGTTCTGGCGACAACCACTTGGGATAACCAAATACAGCTCTGGCGGCTTGACGACACACTGATTAAGACTTTGGAAGGGCATAAAAATCGCGTTACCAGCATTAGCTGGAGCAACGATGGGAATGCGCTGGTTAGCGGGAGTATTGACAATACGGTGATGGTATGGAATCTAGATTTGGACGATCTTTTGAACAAAAGCTGCACTTGGCTGCGAGACTATCTAGAAACCAACTCCAAAGTGAGACAAAGCGATCGCAATCTTTGTCAGCTTCCAGAAACCTCAACTAGAAAGTCCGGTTAGGTGTTGGGTAGTAGGTGTTAGGTGTTAGGTGGAGATTTTTCCTGCAAAACCTGTGGATTGAGGTGGTAGTTGAGTTCTCTCACACCTACAACCTACAACCTACCACCCTCCCTACGGTTTCCCTCAAAGATATTTTCCGGACTAATCCTAATTAGTTTGCAAAGAGATATAGGCTTAGGAGCGTCCTGCCATCGCCTGTGTTAGAGTGAGCGTAACTCCTTTGCAGTATTTTCCTCCAGCTTGTGAAAGGATTATGGTAATTACAAAACGTGGTCTCGTTCTTGGGGCGACAGCATTAGTATTAACAACGGTTGCAGTTACGGGCGCGGGTCTTCATTTGTCTAAAAGTCAGGCATTTTTCCGCGAAAGTCCTAAAGAACTCGTTGATGAAGTTTGGCAAATTATCGATCGCCAATACGTAGACGCCACATTCAACCAACAGGATTGGCGGTCAATTCGTACCGAATATCTCAACCGCAATTACACTAACCAGGAAGAAGCTTACACCGCCATCCGGGAAATGCTCAAAAAGCTGGGGGACCCCTACACCCGGTTCATGAACCCAGAAGAGTTCAAGAATATGCAAATTGATACCTCTGGGGAGCTAACGGGTGTGGGTATTCAGCTTGCCCAGGATGAGAAGACGAAAAAGCTGACGGTAATTGCACCTATTGAGGATACACCAGCGTTTAAGGCAGGCGTCCTGGCAAAAGATATTATTACTAAGATTGACGGTAAGAGTACCGAAGGCATGGATGTTAACGATGCCGTCAAGCTGATTCGAGGTCAAGAAGGCACTCCGGTGACGCTGACTGTTCAACGAGGCGATAAGCAAGTTGATTATCAGCTAACACGGGCACGGATTGAAATTCATCCTGTACGTTATAACGTTCAGAAAACTCCTACCGATACGGTTGGCTACATTCGCCTCAATCAATTCAGTGCCAACGCAGCTGAGGAAATGCGAAATGCTATCAAAGACTTAGAGAAGCAACAGGTGAATGGCTATGTCTTAGACCTGCGCTCTAATCCGGGTGGCTTACTCTATTCGAGTATTGAAATTGCTCGGATGTGGATCAATAATGGTGGGATTGTCTCGACGGTTGACCGACAGGGAGTAGCTGACCGCCAGCAAGCGAACAATCGCGCTCTTACAGATAAGCCGTTAGTGGTGCTGGTGGATGGTGGTTCCGCGAGTGCAAGTGAAATTCTTTCTGGAGCATTACAAGACGATAAACGCGCCACTTTGGTGGGAACGAAAACCTTTGGCAAAGGCTTGGTGCAGTCGGTACGAGGATTGGGAGATGGTTCCGGTCTAGCTGTGACGATCTCTAAATACCTCACCCCTAGTGGTCGCGATATCAATAAGCACGGAATTGATCCAGATGTCGTGTCTGAACTATCAGACGCACAGCGCAAGGACTTGCAGCAAGATCGGGCGAAAGTTGGCACAACAGCCGATCCTCAATATGTTAAAGCAGTTGATGTCTTAAAGCAGAAGATCGCTGAGGCAAAACAAGGCAATCGAGCCACCGCTCCAACTCAATAGGGCAGGGGAAGCAGGGGGGTAAGAGTGAATGCTCCTGTCTCCAACCTCAAGCCTTCTAAGACGGTTGGCACTTGCCAGCGCGTATCAATCCAACTCGACGGGCGATCGCTTCTTGTTGAGAATTGAATGGACCCCAGCGTTCCACCACGCCTAGGGCTTGTTTGTCTTCAGCTTGCTCACTGGGGACAATCTCGCATTGACCTTCGTTTCGCTTGACAATGTACCAAGTTTGTGTATTATCCATGCTTGAGTTGGAGGGATTGGGGAGAGTTCTGCGCTAGTCATTCCTAAAATATTCTGCTAGCGGTAAATTCCCGTTGCCAGGTATATTAACTGAAAAGCTCTTGATTCAGTTATGGTCGCTCCACTTCCAGAAGCCCCTGAAATCGAGCGTCACAGAGCCGCGATCGTCCGGACTGACCTGTCTAAGCCTGTGCGACTGGCTATAGAAAGCGCAATCCTCAGCCAAGATACCACATTTTTCGACTATGGCTGCGGTCATGGCGGTGATGTCGAGCGAACGAGAAACCAAGGATACATCAGCACGGGTTGGGACCCCTACTACCAGCCCAACAATCATCTTATCCCAGCCGATATCGTTAACCTGGGTTACGTCATCAACGTCATCGAAGACCCAGCCGAACGCCGTGAAGCCCTCATTAAAGCTTGGGAACTGACTCAAAGAGTCTTAATTGTCGCTGCCCAAGTCCTAATTGATAATCGCACTAGCGGTCAAATCGCCTACGGTGACGGCATCGTTACCCGCCACAATACCTTTCAGAAGTATTACGAACAAGAAGAACTCAAAGTCTATATCGATCAAGTTCTGGGCGTCGATGCTATTCCCGTTGCCCTAGGCATTTATTTCGTCTTTCGCGATGAAGCTCAAGCTGAAAGCTTCCGGGCATCCCGCTTCCGTTCCCGCACGACTACGCCCAGAATTCGCGCCAATATTAAGCGGTTTGAGGATTACCAGGAACTCCTCGCTCCCTTGATGGCATTCGTCACCGAACGCGGACGCCTCCCCAGCCCAACCGAACTGCCTAGCATTCCCGACATCCTGACAGAATTTAGCTCGGTGCGTCGCGCTTTTCAAGTCATCCTGCAAGCAACTGACCAAGAAGAATGGGATGCCATCTCAGAAAAGCGTCGTCAAGACCTCTTAGTTTATCTTGCCCTCACCCAATTCAGTGGTCGCCCCAAATTCAGCAATCTGGAAAGTATTGTCCAAAATGACATCAAAGGACTCTTTGGCAACTACAAGCAAGCCTGTGCCGCCGCCGATCTAATGCTGATCAGTGTGGGAGACACTCGCCTAATTGCCAATTGCTGCAAACGTAGTGCGATCGGCAAACTCCTCCCCAACGCCCTCTACGTCCACGTCTCAGCACTCGAAGCACTTAATCCCCAGCTACGACTCTACGAAGGTTGCGCCAGTCGCACTATCGGACGGATGGATGGCGCTACCCTCGTCAAGTTCCATACCAATCTGCCAAAAATTTCTTACCTGTTCTATCCCGACTTCGACACCGACCCTCATCCCGCTCTGCATACCAGTATGCAGATTGATCTGCGGGATTTACAAGTTATCTACCGTGACTACGACACATCAGAAAATCCCCCAGTCCTACATCGTAAAGAAACTTTTGTAACGACTGACTATCCACTCTATGAGAAGTTTGCCAAACTGACCCATCAGGAAGAAAACTGGGGGCTACTCGATAAAACCAGTACGATTGGTACTCGCAAAGGCTGGCAAAAATGTCTAAAAGAACACTGCGCCGAACTCCGGGGTCATCGTGTCTACTGGCGCAAAGATGCTGACCCTTACCGAGTTAAACTCCTACTTTCTGCCCGTAACCGCAGATAAGCTCAACTTTGGGGTCACAGAGACGGATTAGCTATCTGCTTTTTCTTTTTTTACTTCCGCGTCTAGATTTTCTGTATTTATGCTTTGGTACAGCTTCTTCACTTTCAAACCACCAATGAGCATCATATTTGTGATAGTCAGGATCATCTTGTGTATAGTAAATGCCTTTATGCTTTTGACCTGTTAAATTTTTTGTTACTTTTATAGGATATCCGGGGGGAGGTATTTTTGGATTATTTGGATATGGTGGATATCCTCTAGTTTCACCGGCTTTTTTACGTTCTTTAGCTAGTGTGTTTTCTTGTTTTTGTTCAGGTCGGCGTTGTGAAGGTTGTGTAGTTCGTTGTGGTGGAGGTTGCGTAGGTTTTTGTTGAGAAGCTTTTCTTTGTTGTTCATTTACTTTTACCTTGTAAATTTCGTTAGATTTTGTCTTGATGTTATTTATTTCTTCTTTTGCTTGAATAAAAAGAGAATCATGAGCTACTCCGGGATTTTTGGTAGCAAATTGCCGAAGTATTTTTTGAGCTGCTTCTGCCTTGATATAAGCGTTTTGAAGTTCGTAACTATCAAGATAATTTAGCTCTCTTAATTTTTCACAAGAAAAATCATAGAACAGACCAAAACTGGCTGCTAATCCTCCAAAAAATACCATTGCCCAATATAATTGAACAAGTTGACCTAGAGTGATATAGCCAATCAATAATAAAATGGCTAATGTCCAACTCCAATCAACTATTGCTTTAATGTATTCAAAATGTTGGCGTAGAGATGTCATTAATAAACTACACCAATTCCAATTACTTATTTGGTGTTGAGTTAATTTGGCTAATGTTACATTTTAGCAATATTTGTTTAGGTCTATCTGGATTGCTTAGAAGATTTAAGTTTTGATTATAAGGGTCACAATTCTTTTGATTAATACGAATTCTTACGTAGTTGGTAGCTGGTATTTCAACTCTAAAAGCTCCTAAATTATCAGTTGTGTCTGTATCAGAACCATTTTCGGATTCCATTATTACTGGTGCGCCAGCTATAACAGTTTGAGTTTTCTCATCAAGAACTGTAAATTTCACACTTTTCTGTCCTGGTGTTTTTTCCGCTTTATTTTCAGCTAATTTTTCAGTAGAATCATTTAGACCTGGAACGTGTTTTGCAGCTCCATAGCCAATAGTTAATAAAAGAAATCCTGTAAGGATATACCAAACTGGTTTGGGAATCTGAGTCAAATCCATGAAAAAGATAAAGCTGCTAGATGAGAATTTCTACTTTAGCTTAACCTCGTTTGAATTTAATGTCAGATGAGTGGTCTTGTTTTTGTCTATTCGTTTTTAGGGATTTTGGGCATTTATCTGTAATTTTTGATGTTTATCTTTTAAAAGCTTGTTTTTTCTACCAATAATTAAATCTCTTAGGTTAGCCGAATTGAATAACACTTCCACGCAGAGAATATCCAACTTGCTCGGATATCCTACGAGGCGGAAACAGCGAAGTACCACCTCTGATTGATTGGATGGCACTATTCTGTATTAGTCTAACTTTCAGGATGTTGCTGACGCCTACGTCGGCGATTCCGCAACTGCTGCGATTTACGAACTCGGCGTATTACCCACAAGCCTAAAAAGTAACTTAAAGTACCACAAATTAACCCCATAGCAACACAACCAACAAATAGTGGCCAGATAATTTCTGTCCCTAACTCTAGGACTTCCTGCCAGGACTGGAAACTGACATCGATTTTAGTCTTGTCGTTGAGCAGCCATTTACCTACCTGGAAGTTGAAGGCATAAATTGGTACAGAAGTCAAAGGATTACTAATCCAAGGTCCAACTACGGCGAGGATTTTACTGCCTCGAAAGATAAACGCTAGCAACACGGCGAGTAGGGTTTGGGAACCAAAGAAGGGAAATAAACCAGCAAATACGCCGCAGGCTAAACCCCTTGCTAGCGATTGTGACGAACCTTGCAGACGAACTAAGCGCCAGTAATAGTATTTTAGCCGTCGTTTGAAAGGTAGTTTAGAGCTTCTCAAGTTGCGATCGCGACGAGAATGTTTTCCCCCTGAAGGAAAATCTGGCGGGGAATTTTTAGGCATACGGGCAAAAAATCAGCAATTGTCTACTGTTACTCTTTGCTCTCTCACTAAAGTAAGACTAACCCATTCTCCTTTGTCGCTGTAGCTACGAATCAACCGTTGACGTTGGTTAGATTGCAGCAACCAACCGACCTCTAGAACAAAAAAGTGTCCGGGTTTAACTTGCACAGGACAGGTGGAAGAGGCTGCATCGGGGAGTAGTAACACCTGAGTAGGTAGGGGACTCTGGTCAAAGTGGAGAATTGAGCCGTCGATTTTAGCCGTAGAGGTGATAGTACGAACTGATGCTCCCGTCCCAAAGTTTAGCTGTTGTACTAAGCGGTTGTCCTCGCGATGTACTTTGAGCTGAGTAGGATAAGTATCAGGCGATCGCGCATCGGGATAAACGCTGACTGCCTCACCCTGCCATTCTCCTAAGAGCTGAGCTACGGTTAGTGCTGGACGTTCTGGGATATCTGTACCCGCAAGTTTTTCCCGAATTAATGTTACTCGTTCTAGTTTACTGGTGCGATCAAAAAGCTGCACGAGGCGCAAGCGACGGTTGCCTTCGATCAAACCCAATTCTGCTCCAAATTCAGCAAAAGGTCCCCACTGAATCGAACCTTGGGAAAAAGCGCCATTCTCCAAAAATAGGGTATTTCGACCCAGAGAACTGTATTCTAAAACTTTTTCGTCTACTGGTTGACCAGGTGGAAGGCGGCGGATAATTTGGCGAATGGTTCGATTATCATTCAGTCCTTCCAAGCTGACCACAGTTGGTGTATCTTCTAGCTGTTCCCCTTGTGGTGAGAAGCGGGTAAATGACCCTTGCCATTCTCCTAGATTTTGCAGCAGACAGTCCCATTGTGACGGCATTTTTTCAATTCACTGAGTTATTGGTCATCCTTCACAAATTTAAGGGAGGAAATGTCCAGCACCTATCTCAAAACTCGATACCGGGTTGCGCCTTAATCCCTTGTTCTCGGAAGGGATGCTTAACGAGAGTCATCTCTGTCACCAAGTCAGCTCGTTCAATTAATGCGGCTGGTGCGCCTCTGCCCGTGAGAATAACGTGAGACTGTGCTGGCTTTTGTTCCAGTCCTGCCAGAACGTCCTGAACATTAAGATAGTTTAGCTTTAAGGCAATATTAATTTCATCTAACAGCACCAGACGGAAGTCGGGGTTACGGATAAACTCCAACGCTTTTTCCCATGCCTTAACAGCATTTTCGATGTCTCGATCTCGATCTTGAGTTTCCCAGGTAAAGCCTTCTCCCATCGCCAGAAACTCTAACTGAGGCGCTTCACCGTTTGGGGC
>DATNQT010000043.1:0-6351 GCA_036703885.1 Candidatus Sericytochromatia bacterium | reverse complement strand
AGGGATTCTTTAAGCTTCTTCAATTTAGAATTAATTCAATTGCAGGCACAAGTTGCAAAACAACAAAATGAGCAGCAAGTAACCAATCAAGAATTATTAAATCTAAGAGAAGATAAAAGAAAGCTAGAAGAAGAATTATATCATTTTCGAGGTAAAACAGAATCGCCTTCAGTACAACTTTCTAGACTGCCGACTCCAACCCCATCTTTACCTAAGGAATGGACGGAGTTTATGAGCCAGCTTCCTGACTCTGAGTTTCTAGTTATTAAGGCGATCGCACAGCAAGATAATCCACTTAAAGCGCTCAAAAGGATTGCGGAAGAAAATCTAACAATGCCTGAACTACTGATTGATTGTATCAACAATCGTGCTATGGATACAATAGGCGATCGCATCATCGAACCAGGCTCCATTTCTATCCCGCCAGTCATTGCAGAAGAATATCAATTAAGAATAAATCAAGTAATTGAAGCTTACGAAGAGTAAAATAAATTGTCTAAGCTATCATACATTTAAAGGATAAATGCAATGCCTACAATTCCCAAGAGAGTATCAACAGCTTTAATCAATTCTCTCAGTGCAGGAGTTGTGCCAAGAATTGGTCTTGAACATATTGCTGTTGGCAGAGAAAAGGAAATGACAGCGCTGTCCCAAGACCTTGATAATATTGCTGAAGGTGGGGCAGCATTTCGTTTTATTTTAGGGCGGTACGGGGCTGGAAAAAGTTTCATGCTTCAACTACTACGAAACCAAGCTTTAGAGCAAGGTTTTGTAGTAGCGGATGTTGACTTATCTCCTGAACGCCGACTTGCAGGAACTAATAATCAAAGCGTTGCCACCTATCGGGAATTGATGCCAAAACTTTCTACTCGCACTCGTCCCGATGGAGGTGCTTTGGTTGCGATTTTGGAAGGATGGATTAATGATATTCAAAACCAAGTCGCCCAAGATACTGGAATGCGTCCCAATGCTCAGGGTTTTGATGACCAAGTAGAAGATAAAATTCGGGAAGTTGTTAAAGATATTGAAGGCTTAGTTCATGGATTTGACTTTGCCAATGTCATCATCTCTTATTGGCGCGGGTATCGATTAGATGATGATGCCAAGAAGGAGGCTGCATTACGTTGGTTGCGGGGAGAGTTTTCTACTAAAACTGAGGCAAAATTAGCCTTGGAAGAACGGGTTAGTATTATCGATGATGATAGTTGGTATGACTATATTAAGCTCCTAGCTAAGTTCGTTTCTGATATTGGCTACAAAGGATTGTTAGTTCTAATTGATGAAGTCGTCCACTTGTACAAGATTAGCCATACTCTCTCCCGCCAGAAGAACTATGACAAAATCCTAGCTATGTTTAACGATACAAGGGCAGGCGGCGCGGAATATATTGGCATCTTCATGGGTGGAACCCCTCAATTTCTAGAAGATAAGCGACGGGGGTTGTATAGTGATGAAGCATTACGAACTCGATTGACGAAAAGCCGTTTTGCTGAAAATGGTCTTCAGGATACATCAGAACCAGTTATTCGCCTCGAAACGTTGACACCTGAAGATATTTTACAGATATTGCAACGGTTAACCAACGTTCATGCTGTCCACTACAACTACAAAAATACTCTCAAAAAGGCAGAATTACAGGAGTTTATTAAGGAAGTCGTCAATCGCTTAGGTGCGGAGGAGTTTCTTACTCCTCGTGAAGTCGTTCGCGACTTTATTACTATTTTAAATCTTCGTCATCAAAATCCGAGCATCTCTTTTAATCAATTAATCCGTGGCTCAAATCTTCAATCAACCTCTTCCGGTAAAAACTCTGAGGCTGACGAAGATAATAAATTTGCTGAGTTTACTCTATGAGCGAACAAGATTTTAGTCGGTTAGCACCTTTTATCCAACAATATATCTACACTAACGCTTGGACGGAATTACGACCCGTTCAAGTTGAAGCCTGCCGAGTCATTTTCGATACAGATGCTCACTTATTGTTAGCGGCTGGAACTGCCTCTGGAAAAACTGAAGCAGCTTTTTTACCCGTTTTGACCTTACTGCATGAAAATCCTTCCAGTACTATTGGGGTACTCTATATTGGCCCGATTAAGGCACTTATCAATGACCAATTTGAACGATTAAACGACCTTCTTAAGGAAGCAGATATTCCAGTTTTTGCATGGCATGGCGATATTTCCCAAAGTCGTAAGAACAAACTAGTTAAAAATCCTAAGGGAGTTCTTCAAATCACACCGGAATCTTTAGAAAGTTTTTTAATTAACAAAAATACTGAACTAGTTCGTCTTTTGGGGGACTTGCGATTCATCATTATTGATGAAATTCATGCCTTTATGGGTTCTGAACGGGGCTGTCAAGTTCTTTGCCAGTTGGCACGTCTATCAAGATACACACAGAATCAGCCGCGTCG
The DNA here is from genome assembly GCA_036703885.1 of Candidatus Sericytochromatia bacterium. Classification (GTDB taxonomy): domain Bacteria; phylum Cyanobacteriota; class Cyanobacteriia; order Cyanobacteriales; family Coleofasciculaceae; genus CADCTM01. The sequence goes on along the minus strand of DATNQT010000043.1, from coordinate 3,938 downwards.
GATTGGTTTGTCGGCAACTCTTGGGGATTATTCCTTAGCTGAGGATTGGCTAGGTGCTGGAACTGAACTACCAGTTATCACTCCTGAAATTAAGGGTGGACAACGCAAGGTTCAGCTTTCTTTAGCGCATTTTTTTGTTACTGAAGAACCCTTACTATCTCCCTCTGATAAAGGGCGGAGGATGGAGGAAAAAATAAATATTAGTCCTTACTATAGATATATTTTCGATAACAGTAAGGCTCGAAAATGCCTGATTTTTGCAAACAATCGCGCTGAGATAGAATCAGTTATCGCTAACCTACGTCAAATTGCTGAAGCTGAGGGATTACCAGATATCTATCACGTTCATCATGGTAGTATTTCGGCTGCATTAAGAGAAGAAGCTGAGGAAGCCATGCGAGATGCTAATCCAGCAGTTACCGCAGCAACCGTTACTCTGGAATTAGGTATTGATATTGGTCAGTTAGAGCGAGTAATTCAGTTAGAATCACCTCTTTCTGTAGCTAGCTTCTTGCAACGGTTAGGACGTTCGGGAAGGCGAGGTGCGGCTGCGGATATGCAGTTTATTTGTGCTGAAGAGGAGTTATCGCCAGAAGAGTCGCTTCCGCAGCAAATTCCTTGGCAATTACTACAAGCGATCGCAATTATCCAACTTTACTTAGAAGAACGCTGGATCGAACCCATACAGCCGCTTCACTACCCTTTGAGCCTGCTGTATCACCAAACTATGAGTATCTTAACAGCAACAGGAGAACTTTCACCTGCTGCTCTTGCTCAAGAAGTTTTAACGTTACCAACTTTTAAGAGTGTATCCAAAGAAGATTTTCGACAACTGTTGCACCATCTAATCACTATTGAGCATATTCAGCAAACCGAAAGCGGTGGACTAATTATCGGTTTGATGGGAGAATCAATTGTCCGAAAGTTCAATTTCTACACTGTCTTTACAAACAATGTTGAATATACTGTTCGAGATGACTCTACAGAAATTGGTAGTATTATTATGCCTCCCCCGGCTGGCAACCAGTTTGCTCTAGCTGGGAGAACATGGAAAGTTCTAGAGGTTGATTCCAGAAAAAAGACTGTCTTTGTTGAACGAGTTCCAGGTATGGCTAGGGTTTCTTGGCGCGGAGGTAGCGGTAATATTCATACTCGGATTTTACAACGGATGCAGCAAGTACTTTGTGAAAATATCCAGTATCCTTACTTACAAAATAATGCCAAAGAGCGTCTTAAAGAAGCTCGTCACCTCGCTCAAAGTGTTGGATTAGAACGAGAGCATATTGTTTTATTGGAAGGCAATACTTGCTGTATTTTTCCCTGGACAGGAACGGTTGCATACCGTACATTGGAGCGAGTTATCAATTTTTTTGTGAGAGAAACTTTAGATATTAGAAGTGTTAGCGGTATATCTCCCTACTTTCTCACCGTTAAATTAGGTAAAAATAACCTTGAAGAGCTGCAAGGTGAAATTGTTAGTTTTCGTAATAATGAATTAACAGCAGAGGATTTAGTTGCCCCGCCTGAAGCGCCAAAACTGCAAAAGTATGATGAGTTTATTCCAAATAATTTATTACGCAAAGCGTTCGCTAGCGATTACCTGAATGTATTGGAACTTCGACAAGTTCTCAGTAGTTGGTAGGGGTGAGGGCTTCCCCTTGGTGACATCCTCTCCGTTTTCAGTTGCTTGTACTACATAAACAGGACTTACGCAGATATTCTATATGTAGGGTGGGCATTGCCCACCTTACCACTATAGATAGTTAGGATACGCTCTATTTTGCGTAAGTCCTGATAAATTTAGGGCACAATATTATCGTGCCCCTACAAGAATTTGATGCTTTCCCTAAAACAACAAAAGAGGACTATTTAGCACCCATTGCGATTACTGCACTCCGCATAAAATTAATGCGTTGCTCAAAGTCCAGCTTCTTAACCATACCTACGAACTCTTGGGTTTCAGAGGGTAGTTCGTAATCATCCGGTACCTGAATAACAGTACCTTGGTCCATCCCTTGTGCCAAGCGCAACCAAATATCTAACTTAGCGCTGGAACTCAAAGAGCTATAGGAGCGGCTAATGTCAGTATCTGCACGGCTAGCGATATCGCGCTGTGCCTGTAGCTGTTCTTCTGGTGGCAAGGCTTGGATAGTATGGAATAACGCTTCAGCCGTTTCTTGTGCAGAAGTTGCATTGGCTGGCGTTAGTTGCTCTTTGATGTCTTTGTATCCAAACCACAGCAAGCCGAGTTGAGTATCGACATCGAAGCGTCCAAAGGCTTCTAAAGATTGTTTTGTGATGTCATCAGTCGCAAATGTCATATTAAATCTCCGAACAAGTTTGTAAATTGCTCATTTCTGAACATTGAGGTGACTTATTGCACCCTTGTTACAAGTTTTAATAAATTGAAACGTATAGATTAACCCTGCTACAGACATATATAAGGAACACCGCTGAAGACAGATGTGATGAGTACTTTTTTAGCTATTTTAGTTACAAAAATAAATAATATTCATTAAGAATTTCATCATCACGCTAAGGGTGGATAAAGCACAGATCAGTTGCAGCTTCCTCGGTAATCCACTCAAGTTTCCCGGAATGTCCAATTGAGCTTCGGTAGATACCAAACACACACTGTGGGTACGACAGCAGTATCAACAGGAACAATTGTGGGGGGACAGCCCTCATTCTAGATGTGCTGTGCGATCGCTAAATTAGCCAGAGATTCAACCTCTCATTGCTGACACCACAGAATTCTTCTTTCCTTGTTTTGTAAGGTCTTCTATCAGAATCTAACTATGGCTCAAACTCTTTACGTCAATCAAGCAACCGGGAGTGATAGCGCCGCTGGTAGCCAATCGGCTCCCTTGAAAACGCTTACCAAAGCCCTCAAGCAAGCCCAATCTGACACTACCATTCAACTCGCCGCTGGTAATTACAATGCAGCAGGCGGTGAAGCCTTTCCCCTACAAGTTCCCTCTGGGGTCAAAGTTATTGGGAATGAAGGAAACAAAGGCAACGGCATTTTGATTGAAGGCAGCGGTCAATACAATAGTGCCAAAGAAGCCCTGCAAAATGTGACAGTATTGCTAGACGGTAATACCGAACTTCGAGGCGTAACGGTTACCAATTTAGCGAGTCGGGGTACTGGCGTCTGGATTGAATCGACTAACCCGACGGTTGCCAACTGTACATTCACCAAGTGCAAGCGAGAGGGAGTCTTTGCTACAGGCAATGCCAACCCAGTCATCCTCAGTAATACCTTTATTGAAAACGATGGCAATGGCATTTCGATCGCACGGGATGCCTCAGGCGAAGTCCGGGGCAATATTTGTAGAAGCGCAGGTTCAGGCATCACCATTGACGGGAATGCAACCCCTAGAGTTATCGATAACAAAATTTCGGAAAACCGCTATGGCGTAGTTGTCTCTATTAACGCTCGTCCCGTATTGCGGAATAATCTGATTGAGAAAAATACAGACTCTGGCGTGTCAGTAACAGGTAAAGCTTTCCCAAATCTGGGCACTAGCCAAGACCCAGGTGGTAATATTCTGCGTAACAACGCTCAATTCGATCTAGCCAATTTCACCAATCCACCCCTTGAACTGCTTTCAGTGGGTAATCAGTTGACTGCCTCAAAAGTCAAGGGTCAGGTAAAGATCGATGGCAAATCCTCCGATGGAAAAGACCCTAATGATGGAAAAAACCCCAATGATGGGAAAGATCCCAACGACGGGAAAGACCCTAATGATGGGAAACCCAAGTCCTTGAGTGATATTAAAGGACACTGGGCAGAGTCTTTTATTCAGGCATTGTTCGACAAAGAACTGATCAGCGGCTTTAGTGACGGCACATTTAAGCCCGATGCGAAGATGACTCGCGCTGAGTATGCGGCGTTACTGGTCAAAGCTTTCAATCCGACGGCGAAACGCAATGGT
>DATNQT010000042.1:0-10091 GCA_036703885.1 Candidatus Sericytochromatia bacterium | reverse complement strand
TAGACTAGGGGGCTTTTGCCAATAGCTTTTATAATGCTTGTGATACCAGGTTATCGCGTATAATACTGGCAAGTCATACGGAAAAGCCCCCTGTTAACACCAGGAGGCTCTACCAATGCCGTGTTACCGACATACTAAATTTGATAAGCAACACAAGTGAATACTAACAAAAATTTCGCTATATGTTCGACAAAATCTTCCCCCGGAAGATCAATAATCCAAGACAGCGCACCAAACTTCACAAAAAATCCCCCAGCAACGCTTGCTCCTGAGATTCAGAGCGCCCTGACAACGCCGCTAACTAAGCGACCCCTACAGACACACCACAAATTTTCCCAGCTCCAAGTTGTCTGCCCAAAGTCCACCAACAGCATCTCACACCAACTAAATCAGGGAGTCGGCAATGAATAAGTTACTTGTTGACGATAGCCCTCTGGTGTTTTCCCCAAATCTGGCTGCCACCCTCAATAGTTCTGACGCAGCAATAGTCTTGCAGCAAATTCATTACTGGCTAGTCAGAAAAAGCGGCAAGCTCATCGACGGCGTGCGCTGGATTTACAACCGCTACAGCGACTGGTTAGAGCAGTTTCCCTGGTTAACCGAGTGGAAATTGCGGAAGGTAATGTACCAACTCCGCGATGCTCAAATCATTAAATTTGAACAAAAGGAAGTCAAACAGTACAAACGTCGCGGCTGGTACACGATCGACTATGAAACGCTGAACGCCTTATATAGCTCGAAGTGTGAGTCTACCACACATCAGAATGAGAAGTGTCCACACATCGAAGTGTGTACTCCTCACACATCAAAAGAACAAAAGAATTCCGACACAAAAGAACTACTTACAACAAACACCCACCCAACCCACCCTGCTGCTGCAATTAAAAAAGAATTCCAAGAAAAAGAGGTTAGCCAAGCGGTAATGGTAGGTCAAACCCCTCAAAGCACTGAGTTAGTTGAAGTTGAATTAGTTGAAGTTGAATTAGAAGCCGAAGAACCGCTAAATCTCGGTGAGGAAACTTGTTCCGCGCCCGCCAAACACAAAGAAAAACTCAACCTAATCGACACCGTAGGAATTCGCCTCAATGCCCAACTAGAGGCACTGGTAAGAAACTTTACCCTAGAGAGTGTTAAGAACGCGATCGCCTATTACCAACAAGCCAAACGCACCAAAGAAGCCAAAGGACAAACCATAAACAGACCCGCAGGCTGGCTCACCGACTGCCTCAGACAACGCTGGTGGGAAACCAAAAGCCCCGAAAAGACACGAGAAGAAGAAGAATTTAGCAAATGGTATGAAAAAGCGATCGCAATCGGTCTTGTCGAAAACCTACCCATTTCCTGGCTTACTCAAGACCGTTTAGGTCAGTTCCTAGTAAGACAATGCAAACCAGGTCTCTTCGGCGCACCCTACACCCTAATATCTTGGCGAGAATTGCAGCACGCGACAACTGAACCAAACCAGACAGAAGAAAACACTAACAACGATGACTTTGAGGAATTCGATTAGTTAGAGTAGTAAGGGCTATAAAGCGGGTGTAGACACAAAATCTAATCCGGATCGACTTACACAAAGACTGTATCAAGTAAGTGATAACTCTTACGCCATCTAAGCGTCAGAGTGCCAAACACTTCCAGCCTTTAACCGGACTAGCACAAACAGGATTCGACACCCAAAAACTTTCAACAGAATGGGCATCAGGGGCCGCATCTTGTTACAACACTCACCCCCCTGCTGATGAAACCCTTTCTCGCCCGAGCATTTACCCATCTACCCAAGAGAAATCGAGGGACACGCGATACCGTCGGCGGTTCGCGACGCGACCATCGTCTTCGCTTCAAGCGGCATCCTCTAGTATTGCTGGCGCTACTTTGCTGTGCCCTCCTGTTGGGATTAACCACAAGCTTGGTACAAGCCCAGAGTGACACCCCAGAAGTTTCCGAACCCTCAACCGAGACACTACGGGAAAGCAACGTCAACGAGCGCAAAGAAAGAACGCCCACAGACCCAGATCCAGACTCCACTGAAGCAACCCCGACTAACTCGCCAGAAATCAAGCCCCCTGCCGACGGCAAACAGTACGTCTTAGAATTCAACCGTAGTCCCGTCGTCGGCACCCGCTTCAGCTTACGCGGCATTTATGACGAAGCACGGCTTGGATTTACCCGCCCCCGCGACTGGCAAATAAAATCGGTCAAAGCCCAAATTCGCTATCGCCACTCCCCCGCCCTCTACGCCACACGCTCCAACCTCACCGTCCTCATTAACGGCGCAAGCGTTGGCACCATTCCCCTCAACCGCAAGCAAGGCGAAATTGGGAGTGCCGTATTTGATATTCCCCTCTCAGCGATCCAAAACTATAACGAAGTAACCATTGGGGCGCTGCAAAACAACTCCCCCACCTGTACCCAAGACCCCTATGACCCGTCCCTATGGACAGAGGTGATGCCCGATTCAAAAATCGTATTTGACTACAAGCCACAGCCCATCGCCCTCGACTTCAAGAGCTTTCCCTACCCTATCTTCGACGAACTCAGCCTCGAAGCCAATCGCCTAGTCTACCTCCTACCCAATAAAGTAGACCAACCTTGGCTCACCTCAGCCACTCGTTTACAATCCACTATCGGCAAACTTGCCGATTACCGCCGCTTCGACACCCGCCTCATCAAAACCCTTGGCGAAGTTAAATTAACCGAACGCCTCGCCATCATTGGGACACCAGAGCAACAGCCAGCGCTAAAATCGCTAAAACTGCCCATGTCCTTGGCTGACAATAAAATCCTCGACAGTAATAAAAAGCCCTTACCGCCAGACGTTGGGGTTTTGATGCTAGCCACCACTTTACAATCTAAAGTCCCGGTACTCGTAGCAACAGGCAACGGACCTGTAGGTGTCGCAAAAGCCGTACAGTTTTTAGTCCAAGCCAAAGACCGCCAAATTGGAACAGGTCAATTCGTCCTTGTAAAAGACCTCACATTGATGCCTACGCCGCCCCTACGCGAACGGCAAGGGTATCTGCCACTATCTAATACGTTTACCCTTGGAGACCTCAAGAATCGCAACAACGAGCAGTATAAGGACATCTCAGTTCGCGGTTCTGATTCTCCACCGATTGAAATCGACTTCCGCGCACTACCCGACGATCAGTTTTTGCCGGGTAATACCATGAACCTGAGTTACAGCTATGGTCCCCAAATTAATCCAAAAACTTCACTCGTAGAAGTCAAGCTTGATGGAGTGGCACTAGTCGGAAAACGGCTTTCCTCAATCGATGGTGGTAACAGAGAGTCGTTAAAAATTGCCCTTCCAGAAGGTTTAATCAAACCCACTTCCAAACTCCTGGTTGACTTCCGCCTCGATGCGCGGGAACGTCGTTCTTGTAGTCGAGTCACCGATCAACAACTTTGGGGTACTTTACACAGTAATACAAGTTTTGAACTCAAGCGAACTAACGCTTTCCAACTGCCAGACCTTAAACTTCTACAATACGGCTTTCCCTTTAACGCACCTCAGGATTTATCTAGTACAGCGATCGTTCTTCCTAAAGAACCAACTGTCAGCGATGTAATGACTTTACTCGAGTTGAGTGCAAGATTGGGACGACTCAGCAAAGCCAATTCAGTACAGTTAGCCGTATACACAGCAGACACCTTTCCGAAAGAACTCAGAGAAAAGCGTCACCTAATTGGCATTGGCACTCAAAAGAATTTTCCTTTCCCAGAAGCAATAACAGCAGGAGACTTTACCCTCAGAGATTTAGTCCGTCAGCGAGTCAAAACGGAAATTCAGCCCTCACCCGATAATGATGGCGTTGTCAAAGAAATTATCTCGCCTTGGAATAAAGAACGAGTTTTACTTGCCTTAACTAGTCAAACCGAAAAAGGTTTAGAACAAGTTCAAAGCTTGTTCCGCCAAGACCCTTTATTTTTCCAAATCAAAGAAGACACGGCGCTTATTAGTGCTAACACAGCTAAATCCGAAGCATCAGATCCCAATGCTTATGCTTTAGAGTTTTTGCAGCGCGAACAAAAGCGTCAAATCGATAAAACACCAGTACCCAATCGCGTGTTCCGATTTGTATCAGGGAGTTGGTTCCTGTTAGGACCTGCTATCGTTGCCGCAACACTTCTCCTTTACGGTGTGGTTCAGTTGTATCTCAAGCGAGTATCCGGTCAAGCGAAATAACATCGTTGGTTATTTGTTGTTGGTTCGTTGTTGTTTGTGAAAACACCCAATAACAAATAACCAATACCTAACAATCAAGAAGCTATAACTAACAAATACTAATCAACAACTGATGACAAGTATATTTTCAAAAGTCAGGTCTAAGCCAAATATTAAGCGCTTTGGAATTTCTACCCAACAGCGTGAAAAAATTTCTTCTTTACTAGTAGATCGCTTACCCGACAGTTTTGACAAAATTTTACAGTGGTTGAGTGGTCGTCAGCTACTACTACTGATTGTCTGCCTAATCTTGCTCCTAATGCCACTAATTACCTCGCGTCCAACAATTTGGCAGCAAGGAGTAGTTGGAGCATTACTTATTGGGGTCGGACGCTTCGCGCTCCAGATGGAAGAACATAATCCCAGTAAAAAGACAAGTGAATATCTTCACTTGTTCTTAATTTTACTGAGCCTAGTGACAACGATGCGCTATTTATATTACCGCATCAACTACACTTTAAACTTTGATGACTGGATTAATGGAATATTTTGCTTCTTGTTATTTACGGCTGAACTTTATGCAATTTTAACCCTGGTCTTTGCCTACTTTCAAACCGTAAAAATTAAAGATCGTAAACCCGTTGATCTCTCCCTTTATCCTCAAGACCAATGGCCAACAGTTGATGTTTATATTCCAACGTATAACGAAGATGTCGAAATTGTCCGCAAAACTACTTTAGCCGCTCAAGCCATCGACTATCCCGAGGATAAAAAACGAGTTTACGTCTTAGATGATGGTCGTGCCGAAAAATACAAAGCTCGTCGAGAAGAATTGCGCCAAATGTGCGAAGAAATCGGCGTCACCATGCTAGTACGAGACAACAACGACCACGCAAAAGCTGGAAATATTAACACAGCATTTAAAGTTACTGATGGAGATTTAGTGCTAATTCTTGACTGCGACCATATGCCAGTCAGGCATTTTTTGATGCACACTGTCGGCTTCTTTTTTAACAAAAAGGTTGCCTTTGTCCAAACTCCCCACTGGTTTTATAACCCAGATCCTTTTGAACGAAATCTTCTCACAGGCGGTAAAATTCCCGTGGGTAACGAACTATTTTATAAAGTCTTGCAAAAAGGAAATGACTTTTGGAATGCCGCATTCTTTTGTGGTTCAGCAGCAGTAATTCGTAAAGAATACGCCCTGCAAGTTGGCGGAATTGCAACAGAAACTGTTACCGAAGATTGCCATACCGCTTTCCGTTTGCATTCCTTGGGTTATGAATCAGTCTATTACGACAAGATTATGGTCGCAGGGTTAGCGCCAGAAAAATTCTCCGCCTATGTGGGACAACAAGTGCGCTGGGCAAGGGGTATGGCACAAATTCTCCGCCTTGAAAACCCACTAATTAACCCCAAACTAAACTTAACAATTCCCCAGCGGTTGTGCTATTTCAGCGCCACCTCACACTTTTTCTATGGGTTTCCCCGGTTAATGTATGCCATTGCCCCTCCCTTGTTTTTATTATTTGGCATCAACTCCGTCAAAGGTTTAGGACTAGAAACCTTATTTTACGCGCTGCCTCACATCATTTTGTCGATGCAGACTAACCATATTCCCTACAAAAATGTTCGTTTCTCCTTCTGGAACGAAATTTTTGAATTTGCGATGTCTTTCCAGGCAGGAATTGTCACACTTTTAGCTTTAGTTAACCCCAAGCTCGGTTCATTTAACGTCACCGATAAAGGACTTTCCGTAACCAAACGTAGCTTTGACTTTGACTCTGTACGATATCTCGTTATCGTCAGTGCTATTGCTGCTGCGTCTTTAATTGCCATTCCTTTTTGGTTATTCCTTTCACCAGAAGATACTCAAGCTGTTTTGATTAATGCTTTCTGGTGTGTTTATAACTTATTCCTACTCTTAGCAGCGGTACTTGTTGCCTTTGAACAACCCCAACTGCGTCGCGCCCACCGGATGCCGAGAAAATTGAGTGCTACTATTCACAGTCACAACCAAAGTTGGATAGGTCAAACCATTGATGTCAGTGAAAGTGGCACTCAAATTCTTTTAGATGAATGGCCGAATATTCCCGATGAAATTAAAGTTGAACTAGTCGGAGATTACGGCGCAAAAGTACTAATGAATGGGAAAGTCATTCGCGCTATCGCTACCAGTAAACTCCAAGCAAGACTCTTTGTTGATTTTGTCAATCCTACGCGTACTCAACTTGATGATTTAACTTTAGTCATCTTCTCAGATGTCAAAGAGTGGTACTCTCAGACACGCAAAGAGATAGATAACCCCGTTGAATCGTTCAAGTTTATTGTCACCAGTTTCAAGCGAGTCTTCAAGGAGTTTCGTCCTGCTGTCGGGGTCAAAGTCCGCAAACAAGTGAACGCCTTTGCCCAACTTTATTGGGAAGGTTGGGAAGGTCAATCTTATACAGCTAAAGTAACGGAAATCGGGACTCAGAATGTAAGAATTGAATTAGAAGGCAGCGAAGTTTTCAATCTAGAGATGATGCAACGCACACAGCCCTTAATTGGTTTACTTTTAAGTCAAGATGCCGACGTCCCACAGCCGAATAGTTTATTAGCTAAGGTAGAAACAATTGAAGAATTGATCCCTGCCGGAAGAACACACCAGGACTTAGCTAAAAAGACATCCGAAATGCAAATTGCTATTGAGTTAAGCTTCCCGGAATCCTTAAAGCGGCAGCAGCAATCTAAAATTCAACACTTGTTAAAGACACTTAAGTAAGTTGAAACTGAAGTACCAATAACTTATCAAAAAAATAAATAAAGACTCCCGTGCTCTAGAGTCCGGGAGTTATTTTACTTTGGTTTGAGTCAACTGATTATCAAAATAAACTTTAATAGAAAAGCTTACATGAACTTCATTTATTTTTATAGCGCTTCATAGGCGCTTTACTGCTTTTAGCAAGAAAGCCTGTTAAGATCAATAATAACAAGTAGCCTCCTTGTTCATCTACCCTCAGAACAAATTTTTTTGCTACCAGAGGATGCATTACTGCTCTTGCAGTTTCACAATAAACCATTAAAGTTGAAACTAGAGAGCTAGAGTGTGAGTAATTATTCTCTCTCAAATTTTTTTCCGGATAACTTGACGATTTACGAGAAACGTGCAGTTAGGAGAAAAAATAAATTAGGGTTCAGGCAGAGAATAAAACAGTCACTCCGACTTCATTGGGCGTCATCTATTATCGAAGCAGAAAAGGGAATGCAGCTACTCCCTGATTAAAATTTCTAGTTTCGCTTATCCAAACTTCAGGGATTACAAGTGAACCTCGATTCAAAGCAATTTGAATTGTTGCTCATTGCCGTAAATTACTTCTTTTGTTCGGGTTTGATAGCACATTTGCAATAAATTTAGCCCGAATTTATACAAGTTTAGGATGACTTGCACAACAAAATTTCCCCTTCTAGTTTCACGATTAGATGAGACCAAGGTAGATACACATGAACACCGTTTCTATGGCTAGCTACAGATCTTCGCAAAGGCTAAACCCGCTTTCCTTACTAGCACAATTATCTAGTCGTCAGGCCAATGGTTGTTTACAAGTATCTAGTGGCACTGTTGCTTGGTCTATTTATCTAGAGCACGGAAAACTGTACTACGCCTCAGATTCCGTTGATCCATTTGAGCGACTTGACCGTCACTTGCGTCGCCTCAGTCGTCAAATTCCAACACTTGTAAGTGCTGTTCGAGTCCAAGTTCGCTTGATATTTGAATCAGACTTAGAAAGTCAATCCAGTCAAAATCCTGACTACCAAGCCATTTGCTGGTTAGTCAATCAACAATATCTCAGCGTTGACCAAGCGGCAGTTCTTGTCGAAGAAATAGCAGAAGAAGTCCTTGTTTCATTGCTTTCCGTAAAAGAAGGAAGCTACCAGTTAATCGAACAAAATTCTTCCGAAGAACCGCCTAAATTTTGTCGTTTGGAACTCCGCACTCTGGTTGAACGTTGTCACGAACAAATGCGACGGCAGCAACCGCAAGAACCCGTAAGTAATCCCGGTGCGCGTCCTGAATCTTCCAGTCAAAATGGCAGTTCCGCACAAGTTGAACTGATGCAAAAATCAGCATCAACAAAAAGTGCCTCAACACCTGGCAATAAACTTAATAACCCAAGCATCAATTCAGCCAAGCCCCTTGCAAAAGGCACTTACACCATTGCTTGTATTGATGATAGTCCAACCGTGTTAAATGCGATTAACTCCTTCTTGGATGATAAAAGCTTCTCCGTTGTCATGATTAACGACCCGGTGAGGGCATTAATGCAAGTTGTCCGGATTAAACCTGACTTAATCTTGCTTGATGTTGAGATGCCAAACTTAGATGGTTACGAACTGTGTTCACTACTGCGAAAGCATTCGCTTTTCAAAACTACCCCAATCATTATGGTGACAGGAAATACAGGGTTTCTCGACCGAGCCAAAGCCAAACTGGTCAGAGCATCGGGATATTTGACCAAACCATTTAACCAGTCCGAACTGCTAAAAATGGTGTTTAAACATCTATCTTAATCCTGCAATATCATGAATAGACACTTGTTGTCTCTGTTATTTAATCCTGAAACTACGACAAATGAGTACAACTTTGATGGGCACAGTTTTGGTTGTAGAAGATACACTCTCAGAGCTGGAATTAATGAGTCATTATCTGAGAGAGGGAGGCTATACCGTAATCAATGCAGTTGGGGCAAAAGAAGCACTTTCTAAAGTTTTAGAACAAAAACCTGACGTAATTATTACTGATGTTGTTATGCCAGGAATGAGCGGATTTGAATTATGCCGCCGTCTCAAAACCCATCCGGCAACGGAAAACGTTCCAATTGTTATTTGTTCCTCAAAAGACCAAGAAATTGATCGACTTTGGGGAATGAAACAAGGGGCAGATGCTTACTTAACTAAACCATTTACTCGCGAACAAATTCTTCGAGCGATTAAAGCTGTCGCCGTTTGAAGATATGAATATCTCCGCCCTCGCACTTTCAAAGACTCCATCCCAGGCAAAAAAAAACCTAGGAGATACTTATCTAAAATTTCACTTTGGTCAACAAACATCCGCTGTTTTGTTAATGAATCGGGCGCAAGAAGTAGTCGTTTTGCCAGTGGAACGCCTAACGCCAATACCAACAATGCCAGCCCATGTTATGGGGTTGTTAAATCGGCGCTCGCGTGTGCTGTGGGTCATTGACTTAGCAAGGATGCTGGGCTTGCCCGGAATCGAAATTAACGTCCAGCACTACAACATAATCATTATTAGTAACGGACCCGCAACATTTGGGCTAATTGTGCAGGCAGTCGAAGGTGTCGTGCGCCTCATGCCTGAGAGCATACAATCTCCAATCGGTCAAGTCACACCCACACTTGTCTCTTATTTACGAGGCTGTGTTTTACAAGAACAAGAAATCTTATTAGTTCTAGATGCCGAGGCGATTATGCGTGAAGCGGAACAAGCGCCCTCGGTGTCATAGCGTCCGCTACCACAGCTATGGCGAGAAAAGCATCTCCAGGCATTTCCACTTCCAATTGCCAACTTATTATCCCCTAATGGTGCTTTGTTCATGGTCAAGCAATTCAATACAGCAAGCGGTGATAACCAGATTCCCGGTAGTATCAACTCCAACGGCGTCGCCAGAAATAGCTACGACCGTGCTCATACGCCATTAGGAATCGATATCGCTGACACGCCAAACGCGCTAAATTCCTACGATAAGCCAACATCAGCCTACGTACCTTCTCAAAAACTCAGTAGCAATTATCAAACCACTTGGTGGGAACGGTTGAGCTTAACAACCAAAGCAACCGCCTTAGCCATCGCCCTGGGCATCCTCCCAGTCCTTGCCATTGGCGGAACCAGCTACCTGATCACCAAACAAGCCCTCAAACCCGAACT
>DATNQT010000041.1:0-8882 GCA_036703885.1 Candidatus Sericytochromatia bacterium | reverse complement strand
TGCCAGATTTTGCGCTCGGTTCAAACCAGGAGCGTTGGAAGGAACCAGGGTGAGATTGTCGTCATTCTGGCTAGCAGGTTTCTGAAAGGTTCCAGTGGTAGAACGAATCGAACCGTTATAGTCTATGCTCACATCCCAAGTCTTACCGTCAACCGTTACAACACTCTCAATCGTGGGTGTTGTGAAACCCGGTTGACCACCTTGGAAGTTGAACGTCCAAGTGCCGTTACCATTGTCTACACAGGGAGCCTCAGAAAGTGGACCGTGCATGGAGGCTTCGGCACGATAGTTACCCAATCCGCCGTTAGCCTTCTCAGCCGCTTGACGCGCCAGGTTTTGGGCACGACTGGCGTCAGGAACGAATGTGACAGCGTTGTTTTCACCGATGGTTGCCCTTATAACACAAGCGGAAGATTGAGCAGGTGTTTGGGAGCGAACGGGTACAGCACCGAGAGTAAATGTGGTTAAGGCGATCGCTGACGTAATCTTAATTATTTTCATCATTGGAATATTGTTGAAATTAGCTTTCTTTTTCACTCTTCGATAGGAATGATGATTTCACAAAGATAAGGATACAGAAAAAAGAGAAACGTTGAATCTTAAACTGTTAGCCAATTGAGTAGAACTCTGGTAGCTAAGATTCAACGTTTCTAAGCGAAAAACTATTTAAATGTGTTTGGAATTAGCTCTGAACTTCCTATTGTAAGCATTAGGGAGTCAGGACTTGTTTTAGTGATGATGGGAATGGGTAGAGTGATCGTGATGATCGTGGTCGTGGTGATGATGATCGTGATGAGATGCCTGCATCGCTGCCAGTTGCGGGTTAACAGCTAAAGCTTGCTCCGACAGTAGGGCTTCAATTTGAGGATTTGCCCAATTCGCTGCCATCTTTAAAAATTCAGGATGGTCATTGACGCAAGGCATCTCAACGTAGGTAACGTGAGGGCTGCGGTTCTTCAGGGCATGAACGATATGGTGTACATCTAGCAGCGTTTCGTGATTTTCTGTGGCAAAGCCAATAGGCATAAAGACAATCGCCGTTGCACCCAAATCAATCAGATTCTTAGCCGCTAACTCAGCGTGAGGCTGAGTCCATTTGATTAATGGGGTTTGGTGATTCAGCCAACCTACGGAAATCAGGGGGAACTTGTACATGAGCTTTTCCCGTACTAGCTCATACATTGCCTGACTTTCTACGATTCCAGAGGTAAAGCCTTTCGCCTCATGGGGACAACCGTGGTTCATCAGGACGATGCCAGTTTGAGAAGGGAGGTGTGCTACCGCTAAATCTTTGGCGATTTTCTCCTCAACCAGTCGAGCTAGCAAGTCAATGTAGTCCGGTTCGTTGTAGAACGAAGGAATGTAACGCTGTCCATTAACCCAGTGTTCGCTACCATCGGTTAGCTTGACAAGAGCATTGTTAACTTGCTCGACGGCAATACCGCTTGTGAAGATGGAATCGACTACTAACAGGGGGTAAATTAGCAGTTTGTCGAAGCCTTGAGCTTTGATTTCTTCCAGTACTTGTTCGGGAAGGAAGGGAGCGCAGAAGTTAAAGGCTTTGAATACCTTAACGCGATCGCCCCATTTTTCTTGTAGATTTTCCTCAATACCCGCCCGTTGCTGTTCAAAAATTTTGTTATGGGGTGAGATAAAGTTGTCGTGCTGGTGTCCCCATTCGTGGAAATCAAAAACTGCCAAAAGTTTCGCCAAAGGTGGATAAACCCAGGTGGGTACGGGCGCAAATTTAGCAGTCAGTAAATTTAAAGCTTGTTCGTTGTAGTTAGCAAAATCTTCGTAGCTTTCGACTTCGCCATAGCCCATCAGTAATACCGCAACGCGATCATTACCGCTAGCAGTGGGAGATGTTATTTGTTGCTGTTTTTCAGGAGTGGCAACCACTTCGCGTTCCTCTGAGAGATTCGATTTTATATAGCTGGGGCGTCACAGCGTTGCTTGTTGGGATGCACCCCTGCCATCTTTTTAGCGTAGCATCCCCTACGGGGGGATAGGGTAGAAGTTTCCCTACCTATTAGAAGGGGGTAGGGAGAAGTATCCCCCTGAAGATGACCTCAAGGCAATGCCAGTGCTAATTCATTCAACCTGGAACGCTTTGACAAGGTTATGACACGATCAACTTTAGATTTAACAGATAGGATAACCTAACTAACTAAAGCAACCTGTTAAAAAAATATAGATACTATCAAGTCCAGAGTAATTATTTATAGTAGAAAACATTCCCTGTTAAAAGGATCATCCTAATTAAGGATGTTGAATTAAACCTAATGCAGATGGCTGGGCTGGTTCATTGGTGAGCGACTGCGACCTGTAGTAAGAAAGAGCGTCACCCCCACCACACCACACCGCCGAGCTTCGCGGATTACAAGCACGCTCACGAGACGCTTCCAGGACTTAGGCTGTTTGCGCTAGTGAAGAAGCTACTACAATGCGATCGCTTCCTTGTTCCTTAGCCCGTTGCAACGCTGCATTCGCCGCCTGAATGAGTTCCCTGCCTGTCATGCCATGCTCAGAGAAACCTGCTACCCCACAAGAAATCGTAATTGAGTCCAAAGTCCGATGCTTATAGGCAATAGTTAGATTTTTAATGTGCTGCCGCAGGAGTTCAGCTTGTGATTGGGTAGCGCTCAATGACGCTTCCGGTAACAAAACCAAGAATTCATCGCCTCGGTAACGGCAAGCAATATCTGATACACGAATTTGATGGTTTAAGAACATACCCATTTCTCGCAGCAGTAAATCGCCTATTTTGTGACCAAATATATTAATGAAGTCCTGAAAACCATCGATCTTGAACAGGATAACTCCCAACGGTCGAGGCTGATGCTCAGAGCGCTGGATCTCCCGTTCTAGACATTCTTCCAGATAACGTCGGTTGTAAAGTTTGCTGATTGGGTCGCGAAAACTCTGGTTGTTGAGGGTTTCCCGAAGTCTCAAGTTGGCTAATGCCAAACCGATATGTTTAGCAACACTCATCGCTAGTTGTTCGGTTTGGCTGATTCCTCCCCGCACCAGCGAACTGACATACAACACTCCCAAGGTGTCTCCATGTACTGTCATGGGTACACAAAACGTTTCAACAGGTAGGGAGTTGGGTCGGATGTGTTGACAGCACAAACCGTTGTGGGTATCTTCTACTAGATGTGTCTTTTTCCGTTGCAGCGCGAGGCATTCATTAGGAGTAAAGATTGGATCGCTAGTCAATGGTATCGGTCCCCAGGTAGCGATCGCCTTTAGCAGATTTTTTGATGGAGTAACGACATAAATTGCCCCAGACTCATCTGGGAAGAGTTGTTCCATCAATGGTTTAATCGTTGTGTATGCCTCTTCAACGGAAAAACACGCTTGGAGTGAATCAATCAACTGCTCCAATACATCAATTCTTGAGTTAGTTTGCATCATTACCGCATGAGTTTGGTGTTGAGCTTTGAAAATTCAGTAGTGCGCCCTTTCACCAGCAGTTCCCCTATGGCATTGCGACTTTAGATCGCAAGCCGGGTCAGTCACCAATAGGCTGGTATCCAACGGCCTATTGGTTTAATACAGAAGGTTTACTTTCCTACCCTGAAAGAATAAATAAAAGGTTCTTAACTTTTCTTTCCGATCAAGTTGCATCTACAGACAACTTAACGTAATTTTCACCCTGTGTTGATTCACTTTCTAACTCAGATTTGAGGTATCCTGCCACAATACATTCCTCAATCACCTCCTCAACCAATGACCAAAGCTCAGGTGCACCTTCCTGAACAGGATGCATCCGGCGTAGCACTTGGTCGCGGCTAATATGATGAAGCCGCCAAGTTCCACCCCTAGTTTGCTGGTTGAGTAGCAGTGGCTCCAAGCGGTCTAAGGCTGTTGCGAACTTGGACTCGACGGTTTCCTGTGCCTCAAACTCCTCCCAAAGCGTGCGAAGTTCAACTCCTTGTTCCTCTGGTAGTAGTCCAAAAATCCGAGTAGCGGCTTGAGCTTCCCGCGCTGCCTTATCTTGGTTCCCGGCGATATCGTAGCAGAAGGTATCCCCAGCGTCGATTTCTACGAGGTCGTGTATTAGCAACATCTTGATTACTCGCAACACATCAATGTCTGAGGACGGTGCGTACTCGGCGAGTAGAATTGCCATCATTGCTAGATGCCAAGAGTGTTCTGCACTGTTTTCTCGGCGCGATTCATCGGTTAACAGGCTTTGACGCAAGACCTGCTTGAGTTTATCAATTTCGATAATGAACTGGATTTGTTGAGCGAGTCGCGTTGTTTGCACCTGTAATTTCCTTCTTATTAAAAATAGGGAGTGGGGAGTGGGGAGTAGGGAGTGAGGAAGAGAGATTTCCCTGGCAACGTTTGTGTATTTGCATTCGTGGGAGTCTCAATGTCTAAATAAGGCATTAAAAAGGCTCAGAACCCTGCAATACGGCATCCAGCAAACCTGGAAAACGACTATTTAAGTCTTCTCGTCGGAGTGAGTTTATGCTCTGGGTTCCTTCTACTCTTGTATAAATAACTCCAGCATCGCGCAACACCTTGAAGTGATGAGAAAGTGTTGATTTGGCGATGGGTAGGTTAAAAGCGCAGCAACTCTGTTCGCCGTTGTCGGCTAAACTTTTGACAATTTGAAGCCGGGTTGGGTCACTCAGAGCATAAAGCACATCTGTTAATGAGATTTGCTCCTGATCTGGGAATTTCATTTTTCTCATATCTTGCATTATCCCACAGAAGCCGTTATGGTTTGATTGTTCGCTAAATTTAGAACAATAGAATAAAGGACGCGACCATGAAAGTTTGGGAAGTGCAATCTAAAGAAGGTTTGGACGCATTAACTTTAACGGAACGACCAGAGTCTCAGCCAATGGCGGGTCAGGTACTCCTTAAAATGCGGGCGGCTTCATTGAACTATCGCGACTTGCTGACGGTTAAAGGGGCGTACAATTCCAAGCAGAAGTTGCCCCTAATTCCCTTATCAGATGGGGTGGGTGAAGTTGTGGCGGTAGGAGAAGGTGTAACGCGGGTAAAAATAGGCGATCGCGTTGCTGGTATTTTCATGCAAAAGTGGGTTGCTGGCGAATTTTCAGCAGAAAAATCAAACTCAGCTCTCGGAGGAGCAATTGATGGGGTGCTAGCTGAATATGTAATGCTGCATGAAGACGGAGTGGTTCATGTACCGGAGCATCTGTCTGATGAAGAAGCGGCGGCTTTACCCTGTGCTGCTGTAACTGCTTGGCACGGACTGATTACCGAGGGCAATCTCAAGGCAGGTGACACGATTTTAGTGCAGGGGACAGGAGGGGTTTCAATTTTTGCGCTTCAGTTCGCCAAGCTAGTCGGGGCGCGTGTGATTGCCACTTCCAGCAGTGATGAAAAGTTAGAACGGGCGCGTCAGTTAGGTGCGTTTGAGGGGATTAATTACAAAACAACACCGAACTGGGACGAACAAGTCTGGAAACTTACCGAAGGAGTTGGAGTTGACCACGTTGTAGAAGTTGGCGGTGCTGGTACTTTGAACAAATCCTTACGTGCTGTGAAGGTAGGAGGTCGCGTTAGTTTGATTGGTGTACTAAGTGGGCTGGGTGGAGACATCAGCACCGTTTCTATCCTCCACAAAAACATTCGAGTTCAGGGCATTTATGTTGGTAGTCGCGAGATGTTCGAGGCAATGAATCGTGCGATCGCACTACACAAAACAAGACCGATAATTGATCGAGTCTTTCCTTTTGAGGAAGCCCGTGAAGCATTAGCTTACCTGGAGAGTGGGGCACACTTCGGTAAAATCTGCATCCGTTTTTAAAGAAAATCAAGACTTGCGATCATCTAGCTTGAAAGTGCCGAGTGCTGAGAGGGACTTTTAAAAGTCAAGATTAAGATCTCCTCATCCCAATTTCCTGTCGAGGCGCTATAGTTTGACCCCCAACCCCCCTTGACAAGGGGGGAGCCAGAAAAGTATCTGTAGCAAGCATTGAGGAAATTGGTATCAGCTATTCGACCTTGAGGAAGCGGCGGATGAACTCACCATACTCATCTTTCATCGGCAGTTCTTCATCCACCTTAATTTGACGCCGCTTCACGATAACTTCCTTTTCCAGGACGGGATTGTAACCGAGTTTCTCGTATTCTTCCCAATACAAACCTACTCCCCGACGCTGCCAGATGGGTAACTCATTGAAATTGATACCATTTTGAAACAGTAACTCGTTCTTGAAGGCGACTGATTGACTATCCAAGAGTTGGGTCGCCTTTCTAGCGGTTTCGCCCAATTTGCGTAGCGTCCAATAAGACCAACCATTTAAAGCACAGCGCGTCGCATCGGCTTGCCGCCATCGAAAGTAATCTACCACCTGGGATTCGTTTACACCCAGCCAGACACGACTATCGAAATTAACGATGATTCCAGAGGTGTGAGTAAAGGTTGCACTGGCAATGCTGGCAGAAAGGGAGACAATTTTTTCCAGACTGCGGTCAAATAAGTCCCACGTTGGAGGAAACAGCACAGAGATTTCATCGCTTTCGGTGTAGGCGTAAATGCCGTGGAGTTCTTCTAGCAATGCCGAAGCGGTTTGTACCATTAGCTTATGAAACTCCACATCAAATGGCTTCTGGAATCGAGATTTGGTAAATTGGGAGAAGCCGCGACCATCGACACGAACAACTACCCAGGTGCCTGGTAATAGACGCAGGGAATGGAAGTACTCAAGCGATCGCATCTGTTGTTCAAATTCATCGCTATCCATTGCCAACCTCCGAATCAGTCTGCGGACAAATCTCAAAAACCCCGGAACCCGCAATCTTCACATCGAACAGCTTGTCAAAACCTTCCCCATAAGACGGGCGTTCTAGCTTCTTGATTGTGGCGTAAATTGCTACATCTGGCACTTTGGCTTTTCCAGAGCGTAGAGTATTGCGCTTAAGGCAATCGGTGACTTGCGATTCAAAGTAATAACCAATAATCTTCGCACCATAAGTTTTACCTAACTGGATGAGGACAGCACGCTCCTCCACCCTTGGGTTGGTGTTATCGACAACAACTGAGCGTCCTGTCTGTAATGTGGCTTCAATTAACTGTGCCTGCCTTCTGGCACGATTTTTGTTATTACGCATCAAGTCTTTGCTCACCTGTTCGTGCGTTGCGGCAAACTTTTGACGAAAGAACGTACTCTTGCCTGAGGCTTGCAAACCGATAAAAATAACTAATTCCATATCAACCACTAAAACAAGAAGCAAATCAGGGTAATCTGAGTGCTGTAAACTTGGATCTCTATGATTACCGAAGCGTTCTTCAATTATTCGTTGGCGCAAACACAAGCCCTGTTACGATTGAAAATAATGGAGTAGTTCGCGATGGGCGATCAGTACAGCCACAGTAAATGGCAAGAGCCAGCCATCTGCCGCATTTTAGACGCCAATTTAGACCGAGCTAGAGAAGGCTTGCGAATTATTGAAGAGTGGTGTCGCTTTGGTCTCAACAGTGCTCCGATGGCTGGTGAATGCAAGCAGATGCGGCAGGAATTAGCAATCTGGCATACCCAGGAACTTCGTGCGGCACGGGATACTCCTGGTGACCCTGGTATTGAACTTACTCATCCTGGGGAAGAAAAACGTTCTGGCATTGAGCAACTGTTACAAGCCAATCTTTGTCGTGTTGAAGAAGCGCTACGGGTATTGGAAGAATACGGCAAGCTTTACAACCCAGATATGGGAGTTGCCTTTAAACAGATGCGCTATCGAGTTTATACTCTGGAGAGCAATTTACTGGTGTATCGCCGTCATCAATTGTTGGAGCGATCGCATCTCTACCTAGTTACCTCCGCTTCAGAACAGTTATTTACAACCGTAGAAGCTGCCCTTCAAGGCGGCTTAACCCTCGTGCAGTACCGGGAAAAAACACAAGACGATTCCGAGAAACTCTCTCATGCCCAGAAACTGCGCCAAATGTGCCATCACTACGGGGCTTTATTTATCATGAATGATCGCGTCGATTTAGCCTTAGCAGTTGATGCGGATGGCGTCCACTTAGGGCAACAGGATGTGCCGATTGCCTTGGCACGGCAACTCCTCGGTTCACAACGATTAATCGGTCGCTCTACCACAAATCCGGATGAAATGCAACGAGCAATTACGGAAGGAGCGGATTATATTGGTGTGGGACCTGTGTATGAAACGCCAACGAAAGCGGATAAAGCTGCGGCTGGCTTGGAATACGTGCAGTATGCGGCAAAAAATGCTTCGATTCCCTGGTTTGCGATTGGAGGAATTGACCCTAATAATATTAACGATGTCCTAAATGCGGGTGCTCAACGAATAGCGATCGTTCGTGCGATCATGCAGGCAGATCAGCCGACTTTAATGACTCAGTATTTCCTCTCCCAACTCACTCGCTTGCAAACGCTCCGCAGCCTTGAAGCCCGCGTGTCTCAATCTCATGTCTAATAATAGCGATCGCATTACCCTTCAAGTCAACGGTGAATCCCGTACCTGCCCTCCTCAAACTCAGCTCCCTCAGTTGCTAGAACAACTAGGCTTAAATCCTCGCCTGATTGCAGTGGAATACAACGGCGAAATTCTCCATCGACAGTTTTGGTCTCAAACTCAGATGCAAGAGGGCGACAAGATTGAGATTGTCACTATTGTCGGAGGCGGCATAGATTGAAAGGTCTGAGTGCTGAGAGCTGAGTAGAATCTTTCTGTTTACGGTCTACCAAATACTACGCTCCTCTTCAGCATAAGAGTAGGGAAAGCTTCGGGAATCCCTCCAGGGTCGAGCTAGAGCAAATAATAAGATAACGTTACATTAAGAAAAGGAGTCGGTAATGCCCTGGCTACCTGACTTAGGCTCTATTCCTTAAGACTTGTCGGTCGAAAGATGTTTTGAGAAACTA
>DATNQT010000040.1:0-6840 GCA_036703885.1 Candidatus Sericytochromatia bacterium | reverse complement strand
ATAGGGTTAAATTTAAAGCTTCACTCAGTGCGAGTTGAGGGTAAAGCCGCCTGGGGTTGAACTAACTGATCTGGGTTAAGTAAAAATAAAGGCGGTTTATCATTAGGTTGAATAATTAGGGCACTGACACATCGAATATTTCCCTGAGAAAGGTAGTCCAATGTTAAAGGGGCAAAAGCCGACTCAGGTACGCGCTGTAAACAAGGCGGATCAAATAGCGGTAAACCCACGAGTTTGCGGGACGAACTCTGTACAATCAGCAAATATCGACCTTCAGTCGTGCCAGACGGTGGAAGCAATTCAGACGTCTCGCTCGTAGGCAAAGAATTCTGGGTAAGAGATCCTCTAAAAATTCGCTGTCCTAAATCTATAACGAGTAATTCTTGCTCTTGATAAAGAGTCAGTCCCACACCAGTTATATGGAGAGCGCCATAAATGTTGCCCATTGGGATAACTTTGAGTGAAGCACGAATCGGTAGGGCAAAACCTTCATTTCTCAGGCGAAAAACAATCAGTTGTTGAGTTGCCTCAGCTTTACGAGCATTGGAACGTCGAGAGGTTAAAGGAGAAAAAACAGCCATATATTCTTATAGGATTCGCTTTTCCCAAGAAGGGTTGGTTGGAACAACATCATTCGGGTCACAGGCTAGATGCAGTACATCGTAGCCTTTCTTCCATGAGTCTCCTTCTCTCAGCCAAGAGAGTAAAATTTTTAGAGACTTCCATTTGAGAGCTGTTGTACTCCATTCAACTAAAAACCGCTATATAAACCTGTAGGTATCTCCTCAAAAAACCAAATGTCAAGGGCAAGTACGTGAGTAAATCTTGAGTGTAATCATCGCATCTTTCATAAGTGGGACTCACTCAACAGATTCATCCCACACCTAAAGGCACAGGCCTTTCTTGGGGATTTTCTGTAATTAACTGCTTCAAGGTCAACAGTAACTCCCGCTCATTGTAAGGTTTAGAAAAATAGGCAGCAGCGCCTAAAGTCATTGCCAGTTGGCGATGCTTATCCCCGCTTCTCGAAGTGAGCATCGCGATTGGTAAAGTGCTGAACTTGGAGTCAGATTTGACCCGCGCCAAAAAGCCATAACCATCAAGGCGAGGCATTTCAATATCACAAATGACCGCTTTTACCGCTAATCCTGCAAGCAGTTTTTCCACGGCATCTTGACCATCTTTAGCCTGTTCTACTAAATAGCCCGCTTTTTCCAAGGCTAAGGCTAAAAAGCGGCGGACATTGATCGAGTCATCAACAACAAGAATTGTGTCTTTTTGGCTTGGGGGGAAAGCGAATTGGGGGTTGTTATTAGAAGTGATAGATTCGACTTCTAACAACTTATTTACCGGCATCGGGGCGTTATGAGGGGCATCCGTACTGGTGCGACGAGTAATGCCCGTAGTGCGCTCTGGACGAGTCATACTCGCAATCCAACGTAGCATCGCATTCGCATCAACAAGTGGCACGACTTTTCCATCACCGAGAACGCAAGCACTGCTCATACCCGGAGGCATAACCAGGGGACCTTCAATTTTGCGAATCGCTACCTCCCGTTCACCCCAGCAGCGGTCTACTTGGATTCCTTGCACCTGGTCGCCTTGACTAATCATTAGCACAGTTGGCTCACCAATGCTGGGCACACCTTCCAAGGTTGATAGTCTGCGGGGGCAGTAAAATGTTAAGCTCGCTCCTAAGCGAATTAGGGGAACCATTTCTCCCTCCCAGTTGAGGACTTCGCTGCCTGGGGTAGTCAAGATCTGCTCTTGCTTCAAGAGGAGCATTTCTTCAATAACATCGGTGGGAAATGCCAAGAGCATTCCATTACTTTCCACCAGCAGGACTCGCGCTACGGAAAGGGTAAAGGGAACAGTGAGGGTAAAGGTTGTGCCTCTGCCCGGTTGAGTATCGACTCGGATATCACCCCGAATTTGCTTGAGGTTATTGCGAACGACATCCATTCCGACACCGCGTCCGGAAAGAGCAGTTACTTGGTCAGCAGTACTAAAACCCGGTTCAAATATTAGTGAGAGTAGTTCATCCTCACTGGCGGCGGCGAGTAGTCCGGCATCTAAACCCATTGCTTCAGCACGGGCGCGGATTTTATTGAGGTTAATGCCGTTACCATCATCACTGACAGTAATAATGGTTTGGCTGCCTCGATGAGCGGCTTTTATTTCAATAGCAGCGATTGCAGGTTTTCCTTGGGCGGCACGAGCTGCGGGCGATTCGATGCCGTGATCAAAGGCGTTGCGAACCAGGTGCATTAAGGGGTCGCTCATTGCCTCTAGAATACTGCGATCTATAAGGGTTCCTTTCCCTAAAACTTTGAGTTCGACTTGCTTGCCGTATTGTAATGAAAGGTCTCTGAGCGCTCGAGAAAATCGGCTGACTAAATCGGATAAGGGGCGCATCCTCACCCGTGTGAGGTTGGTTTGCAACTGCTTGGCAGTTTGGTTTAACTCACGAGCAGTCGTGTCTGTGTCTTCAAGACTTAGAGTAATATCAGTAGTGACTTCTTGAATTTGGACAATGGTTTCCATCACTTCCATTGACAGCAAATGTAAATCGCTGTAGCTGTCCATTTCCAAGGCATCAAACCGACTATTGATGTCTCGTTCGCCCTCGCCCGTAACCGTCGAGGGTTGAAGTGCAAAGTAATTCGGCTGATTTTTGGATAAGTCGGTTAATTTTTCTCCTTCGGCTTTTCCCCCGGTTTGGGTCGCTACTGTGTCATATGCGGTTCTAAGACGGATATTTGATTGCTCCAACGTGCTGACTCGGTGCTGGAGGTTTTCAATCAAATTGCGTAAACGTCCCAGGTGTAAGCTAAGACCGTTACGCTCGATAGTTAGTTCTCCAAATAGATCGTTGAGTCGATCTAGCTGCCGCACGGGAATGCGTACAGAATTTTCCTGAGTTTCTTGAGGTGTTGTTGCGGCGGTGCGTCGCGGTTTCTCTTTTTGCCAAACAACATCGCTGGGAGGAACTTCACGACGCTCGTTATTACTAGGCCCGGAGAGTGATACGAGATCTGTTTTAGCCTCGACATATGTGCGGCTACTGTCGGCGGTGACGCGTTCGCTGCTCTTGTCTTGGTCTAACTCAATTCGGTCAAATTCTTCAGCCAGTACCTCTGGGTAACTATTCTCTACCACGGTCTCGGTTGTGGCAGGTGTTAAGGATTCGACTTCAATAGTTTCGAGTGGTGCTAACACAGACTCCACTTCGACGGTTTCTTGAGTGATCTCCTCTGGCACTCTTGAGGAGGCACTGATTGGAATAGGCTGTGCAAATGAGGGAACCGACTCGATGTCGAGTTCAGAGGGCGATGGGAAGTCAAAGTCGAATGTTTCCGGTTCTTGTAGCCAATTTTCTTCAAATGTGGATAAAGGTTGGGCTACGGGCGGCTTGATTGGACTTGCTTGGCTTACCCAGTTAATCGCGGCGGGAAGAATCGACACTTGACCGACGAGGACTAAGGCCTGCGACTTCCTCCAGGCATTGAGGGCGAGTTGGGCAATTTCTCGCACTGCATTTGGGGAATTTGTCAAGTGGTAAATTACAGATTCACAGAGTTGTGTAAAAGCTTCCAACTGAAGCATTTCGCCCAAGCCTCCCAGCTCTTGGGCCATAATTGAGACTTCTTCTTCTAAGCAGGGCGTTGCTGGGTCAGCTAAAACAGACTCCAGGCGGACGAGACATCCCTCAACTTCGGTTTCAAACAACAAAGCGGCGACATTGATGCCGTCATCTGAGCCCAGCATGGTGCTAGCGTCATCCGCTACGGGGTCTCCAAGGCGATCGCGTAATTTTTCAAAAACGGGGTGGCCTTCGGTTTCTAGCCAAGTCCCGTCAACGTCACTCCCCTGGCGGTTTGCTCGCAGCACTTGGCGCAAGCGGTCTACTCCAGTTAAGAGCAAGCTTTCGAGGGCACCATCAACGACAATGGTGTTTCTTTGGGCTTTTAAGACTTTGAAGGAATCTTCCATGCGGTGAGCCAACTGACTCAACGACCCATACCCCATCATCCCCGCGCCACCCTTGACTGAATGCGCGGCTCTCAAGACAGCATCCATTTGCTGACCGTTAATATGGCTTCCGGCTAAACCCAGGAGTACTGATTCGATCGTGTCCAGATACTCCTGTGCTTCTTCGAGAAACTGGAGCTGAATTTCACGTTCCTTGTCTTGTGACATGGTAGAAATGATTGTTGGTTGTTGGTTATTAATAATTGGTAGATGAATGGAAGGTTTAGGGGTTGTTAATAATTGGTAGATGGTTGGTGATTCCAACAGTTTTCCTTAGAGATAACAACTCACTTTCCTCACAAGAGTTCTTAGTCTCCACCAACGTTGAAAGCTCTAACAGTTGCCTGCAATTCCTGGGCAATGCCTACAGTTTCCTGGAGAGAACTAGAAACCTGTCGCGTGGAATTGGAGGTGCGCTCGGATACTGAAGCAATCTCTTTCATTAACTCTGTCACGACCTGAGAAGTCTCAGCCTGAGATACAGTAGCAGTAGAAATCGATTGCACCAAAGTATCAATCTGACGAGATACCTCCAGAATTTGAGTCAAACTCTTTTTGGCATCTTCGACTAAATGAGTTCCTTCCACCACTTGGGCTGTACCCAATTCCATGGCTTCGACAACTTCTGAAGTTCCTTGTTGAATATTCTCAACAATCTTTTCGATTTCTTTGGTTGCTGCGGCTGAACGCGCTGCGAGTTCTCCGACTTCTTCGGCAACGACCGCAAATCCTTGACCTTCTTCTCCAGCCCTCGCTGCCTCAATTCCCGCGTTAATCGCCAGCAGGTTGGTTTGTAGAGCAATTTGGTTAATCAAGGAAACGACTTTAGAAATCTGCTGAGAAGATTCACCCAATCGCTTGACTTTTTTGGCAGTTTCTGAAACAGTTTGCCGCAGTCTTTGGATGTTTTGCACCGAGAGGTCCATAGCGATTCCCCCAGCTTCGGCGGTGGAGGAGGCAGAACGAGCAACGGTGGCGGCTTGCCTAGCGTTTTCGGCGACCTCTTGAATCGAACGGCTCATTTGCTCCACTGAGCTTAGGGTGCGGGTAGTTTCTTCTGCCTGTTTAAGAGCTTCGACAGAAAGTTGACGAATTGCTCCTTCGTTTTCTCCCAGTGAAGTATTGACCTGGGTTGCGGCTTTTTTCACCTGGGTGACAATGCCTCGCAGACTTTCAATAACAGCGTTGAAGAAGTCCGCCACTGTCCCAATTTCACCAGTGGTGACATCGGCACGAACAGTGAGGTCGCCTTGTGCTGCACCTTCGATATCACTAAGCAGTTCTAAAAGCTGCAACTGAAGTCCTTCTTTTTCCCGGCGTTGTTCTTCAGAAACAACTTCGGCGATAATTCGGGCTTGTTCTCGCTGTTCTAAAAGTGCCGCTTGGTCGAGGGCAAATCCGACTTGAATCGCGACTTGTTTAAAGAAAGTGATATCAGACTCTTGCCAAGGTCTAGTGCTGGAACATTGATGGGTGACTAAAAGCCCTAGTAGTTTGCCATCGACGAGAATCGGTGCAACTAAGTTGGCTTTTACCTTAAAAGGTTCGAGTTGTCCCAAGTAACATTTAGTTAAGCCTGCGTCGTAGATGTTCTCGGTAGCTTTAACTCGTCCACGTTTGTATTTTTCAACGTATTGCTCGGCAAAACAAGGATCGGCGATGTTGGCGCCAAGAGCTTTTGGCCAGTTACTGGCAACGGATTCGGCGACGATGCTTCCTTGCCAGTCTTCATCAAAGAGGTAGACGACAGCGCGGTCAGTTTTTAAGATTTCGCGGATACCTGTAATCGCGGCATGGTAGATTTCTTCGGGTTTGAGGGACTCCCGAACTTTTGAGATAATGTCGTTGAGTTGTTGGGCGCGTTCGGCTTGGATGTCTTTCTGGGTGGCGAGACTGACTCCAGTTAAAGAGAGTCCGACTTGAATAGCGAGTTGTTGCAGGTAGTTAATTTCTACTTCCTGCCAGGTGCGGATGCCAGAACACTGATGGGCGACTAACAGTCCGAGGAGGTTGTCGGCAGCGACGATGGGGACGACTAAGTTGGCTTTGACTTGCAGTCGGGTTAACAACTGTAGATGGGCGGGGGAATAGTTGGTGGCACGAACGTCGTTGGTAGGAACGACTCGTCCTTGTTTGTATTCCTCTAAGAGTTTTCCGGGAATACAGGGGTCACTGATACGATCTGCTAAGGCGCGGGGCCAACCAGAGTCTACGGCTTCGGCGACGATGCTGCCGCTAAAGTTGGGTTCAAAGGCATAAATGACTACACGGTCTACATTTAGTTGCTTTTTGGCGGCTTGAACGGCTTGCTCAAAGAGGTATTGGCTATCGCCACGAGAAGCAGCGGAAAGGGTCTCGGCGTAGGTTTGAATTTGGGCGAGGTTGGCTTTTTTTTCTGCAGTTAGGGTCTGGATTTGGTCGGCAA
Source organism: Candidatus Sericytochromatia bacterium (assembly GCA_036703885.1). Taxonomy (GTDB): domain Bacteria; phylum Cyanobacteriota; class Cyanobacteriia; order Cyanobacteriales; family Coleofasciculaceae; genus CADCTM01. Next base: position 383 of record DATNQT010000040.1, on the reverse strand, counting down.
CTTGGTTGATGTTTGAGCCTAAGATGGCGAGTTCGTCAGTCCCTTCTACGGTGAGACGGTTATTGAGTTCCCCGGCTTTGAGTTGGGCGAGTGTGGTGGTGGCGCGTTCAACCGGGGAGAGGGTGCGCTGAATCAGGAGTTTGGCAAGAAATCCGGTCATGACTCCCGTTGTGCCGAGTCCTAAGATGAGGATGAGGGCGAGTTGGTTGTCGAGGGCTTGGGCTTGTTGTTGATTTTTGACGAGTTCGGGTTTGAGGGCTTGTTTGGTGATCAGGTAGCTGGTTCCGCCAATGGCAAGGACTGGGAGGATGCCCAGGGCGATGGCTAAGGCGGTTGCTTTGGTTGTTAAGCTCAACCGTTCCCACCAAGTGGTTTGATAATTG